>JAJRXB010000128.1 GCA_024276515.1 Chloroflexota bacterium | reverse complement strand
TCCAGTCCCCTTATCAAAAATGGCCAAAGTCCAGAGATCGAGACTTTATTTGATCGCGCTCTGTTGGCCCCTGCCGCAATCTAAATCTTGTCTCATCTGTAAAGAATTTCGGGGCTCAAGGAGTTCAGGGGGAGGTAAAAATCATCCCGGTAAAGCCTTGCGAAAGTTCGGAAATGCCTTCGGAAAGCCAAATCGCTCCCTATTTAGGGCATATGACCGTCACAAGACCCCTCTCGAAACCTTCGCAAGGCTGTCCCGCTGAACGCTTACAGCGGCTGTTCACGCTGGCTAACGGCCTGTCTAGGCTGTTGCGCCGGCGTCACCCTGGCCCCGCCTGCGGCGTGCAGGGCGGGCAGACCTCGGCGGATCTGTGCCACTATCATCAAATGACGGAGATCAACATAAAGGTGGATGTTTGCAAAGTGGTCTTGGATTCGGGTGATGTCGCTTTCATATGCGAATCGCCAGGGCTGAATGAAGAGACTTTTGATCAATTTGGTATGGTGCACAGATGAATACGTGGCGTGGTTTGGCGCAGAACAGGCTTTGTTGGCTTGATTGCCAGGTGAAGGAGGGCCACAATGGGATACCGCGACTTTGAGCTGAGAATCAAGCGACAAGACGACCATTACATCGTTTATGTAATCTCAGCAGGCGGACGGGCACAAGGGGAATTTGTCTTGCCATTCCCAGAAGCTGACATCAGTGAGGTGATTGAAGGTATTGAAGATGCAGTTGCTGGGCGACGGAGGCGAGCACACACTTCCTTAGAAAGAAGATTGGAAGCCTTTGGCACGCAGCTTTTTGATGCGCTCTTCCAGGGAGAGGTCAGAGACCGCTTCAACCAGGCTTATGCTGCTGCAAGGGAAAGGGGGGACGGACTACGCATGAAGCTAAACATTGGCGCGCCCGAATTGACCGCCCTGCCTTGGGAGTTTATGTATAACTCTTCTCAGAATTTCAGGCGCTTCCTTGCACTCTACAATGAAACCCCTGTCATACGTTATGCCGAGGATGCCGAAGCACCCCCTCCGCTGACTGTCGTTCCACCATTGCGTGTTCTGGGAATGGTAGCCAGTCCAAGAGGCATCCCCAAACTGAACTCCGAGCGTGAAAAGCGTCGCATTGAGAAATCTATAAAGGATCTGGCGGATCGTGGCCTGGTTTGGATAGACTGGCTGAAGCCAGCGACCCTGGATGCCCTTCGTGACCAACTATCGCGCAAAGAGTACCATATTTTTCACTTTATCGGCCATGGCCAGTTTGACGAGCGAGAACAAGAAGGATACTTGCTGTTTGAAGACGAGGATGGTGATCAGAATCCAATTGATGGAGAAATATTAGGATTGGAGTTGGCAAACCATCGCTATCTGCGGCTCGTATTGCTGAACGCTTGCGAGTCGGCGCACACTTCACTTCATAACCCTTTGGCTGGAGTAGCGATTGCTTTGGTGCAGGCGAGCATTCCGGCCGTGGTCGCTATGCAGTTCGCTATAAGTGATCGGGCTGCCATCGCCTTCTCTCGTCAGTTCTACCAGACCCTGTCAGAAATGCACCCCATGGAAATGGCTATCACCCATGCCCGCCGGGCTTTGGTACCGCTAAGATCTGGCGAATGGGGTATTCCTGTTATCTACTTGAGCATACCTGGCAGCGAGGTCTTTGCCTTCAATTATAATCTGACAAAGTTGCAGGAAAAGGTAGAGCATTTATTGGACCAAAAACGATGGTCAGAGGTGATACCTCTCTGTACCCTGATGCAGGATAAGCATCCCCGCCAGCATTCTCAGGCGCAGGGGCTTCAGTTATTGGCCAGGGCACATATTAGGGCCGAAGAACAGAAGTGGGAAGACGTGCTTGATCTTTGCACGAGGGGGCAAAGCCTGATTGGTGACGAGCGATTTCTACCTCTCATAACCCAAGCGACAGAAGAGATCGAAATCGCAGAGCTATATCGCAAAGCATGTAAAGCATTTGAAGAAGGGGCCCGGATAGAAGCTGTGAAATTCTGCGATGACATTCTAGAAAAACGGCGCACTGAGCCGCGAACTAACGCCTTAAAAGCAGGTGTCAAGGCAGAGGAAAAGTTTTCTCGTGCTAGGGGAGAGATCGAAGAGCTTGTTCAACAGAGGGACTGGCGAAGTATTTCGAGACGCGCATCACGGCAACTGGGGGCCATCCGTGACATTGACCTCGAGATTACGGGGGTGCGTTTCCCGAACATAGATCGCTTCTATGAATTGTCCGACATGGCCGAACTGCATCTGCAGGGGCAGAAGCAAATCGCAGCAGGCAAGTGGGTTGAGGCGGAACACACGTTTCAAGAGATTTGCTCACGCTGGCCTGACCTTCGTCCTCGAGAAGATTTGCTCTATGCGGAAGCCAGGCAATTAATGGACTCCAGGAGGCGGGAAAAGGCGATAGAAAAGCTGAGGGAAATCCAAAAAATCAGGCCTGATTACCGTGACGTAGCTCAGTTACTACAATCGCTCGAAGATGAAATGAAGCAACTGGCACATCTGTATCAACAGGTTGAGGATGCACTGAAGAAACGGGAGTGGACCCAGGCACGAGCTACCTGTCAAGCGATCACCAACATTGACCCCACTTATTGCGACATTAGTGAGCTCGTTACACAGTTGGACAGAGGAGTTGAAATATTGAGCCATCTGCGGACATCTCTTGTCGTAGATCCATTGTTGGGATGGGAAGGGCGCTTCCCTTATGACGTGTTTTCTGAGGTAGGGATTTCTCCAGAATCCAGCATGGAAGAAGTGAATGCTGCTTCGTATGAACTGCAAAAGGGTGGTATGTCTCCAGAGAGCCGCAAAGCATGGGACGCATTGCGCTCGGTTGATCGCCGTATTTTTGTTGATGCTTTTCTCTATCCGGTGAACCACTGGAAACGCTCCGTTCAATTCTTGGAAAAGGCACTGGTTGGGAAGCATGCGTTGCCAACTTCTAAACAACTTCAGGACAGGTTAGGCGACGATGCGCCCGTGATATTACTCTTGATGGGAGAGAGAGAGTCTGCGGCTGAGGGATGGGAACAACTGCAACGCGCTGATCCATCAAATGGGGGTCTTGCACTTAGGCTCGGCTTGCTGTACTACTGGTGGGCAAAAGATGTGGCGAGACAGGGCGACACCGTTTCAGCCCAAGAAAAGTGGCGGAGAGCGATTGGCAACTGGGCCATCGCCTTGGAAGACGACGCTTTCTGGCAAAGATGGGGGGAAGACCGGGGCAAACGCTATGAAGCTAAAGTGACCGAGGAGCACCTATCCGAGTTACGACCAAGGCTGGAAGGTCGTCTTCATAGGGACCTGACGTCACATCGAGAACTGGACTTGACTCTATACAACGAACTGGCGTCGGTACGCCTGTTAAAGAAAGCTGGTGGACTTTCTACACCAGAGAGACCGGGTGAAAAGGCAGTATGTGGCCCTGTTATGCTGCCAATCTTAAACCTCGACTCAGCTCTTGCTGAACTCGTCTCCCGACATAGTGTTGAATCTGATGATATTGTTGAGCGGTTGATAAGTCAGGAAGTGGTGGGATGGTCACCACAGCACTTGCGGTGCCATTTCTCTCAACTGAGCAAGGCAATCGCCCTCCTCGACTGGGATGAGCCGGAAGAATCTTTGACTGCTCTGGCCGAAGCCAATTGCGGCCAGTGTCCACCGTGCGATGACCCTCGTTGTCCACTTCACCGAAGCCAGAAGAACCATCCCAAAGTCTGTTGCGCCGCTTGCCCTCGATTCGATCAACTCAATCCGGCCTACGTGCAACTCTCGAACAAGGGGCGGGTCCTCTTCGAAGACGCAATGGATATTTCTATTATTGCCCACTTGCGTCTGGCCGAAGGATGCATTGCTCGCAAAGATCTGGCCCTGGCTGACGCCAGGGGACATTGGGACCAGGCGATTGCATTGGCCGAAGAGCTTGGGGTCAAGGAACGTGTTCAAGAAGCTATCAGAGAAAAGGCATTAGGGAGGGTTGGGTTCATCGCCAAAGAAGCTGATCAGGAGGGAGAAGATATCACTTGGTGTAATCAAATCATCTCTATCACTGAAGCGGCAATAGAGGTTGCCGGCGAGGCCCCAGAGCTGACATCCAGGCTGGCCAAAGCGCTGACCTTCCGAGGCGTTCGAAGGGCGAATTGGTTCGATGTCGTGGGTTCCGAGGGAGATCTAAGAAGGGCTTTTGAACTTAATCCTTCTTCTATACACACGAGGCACCAGTTTGCCATAGCCTTGAAGCTTCTTGCTCGGGACATAGAGGACAGAGACAGGTGGACGGCAGCGCAGTTGCTTCGGGAAGCAGAGGAGGTCGTCAGGCAAGGTCTGGTGGACTATCCTGAGCATAGTGGGCTGAAGGAACAACTGGAGGATCTCATAGCCTGGCGAAAGCCAGAAGAGCCAGCGCCGTCTGAATCGGCGGAGCCAGAGGATCCTTTCGATGTGTTACGTTCAGTTCTAGACAAGCCTTCTGACCTGGAAAAAACGATCAAGGATGTGGAGAAGGCATGGCGACGAGATCCGACCGACGAACAACTGAGATCACAATTACTTAACGCGCTGATCGAGTACAGTGATCAACTGGCTGCTAAAGGGCAATACGCCGAAGCTGCTGGCGAATTGGAGAAATGGCTACCTGAATTTCCCGACGACGACAGGCTACGAAAGCAGGCAGACTTTATGCACGAGGGATATAAGGCCGAGGCATACCTGAGGCAAACGGAGTTGAAGTTCAAAACGGATTTGTGGGAAAGTCACACCTTTAACTTACCTTTTCACTCCGAAGTTGCCCCTGATGTTGTGGTTCGGCTGCAGGTGGAAGGGGATGTGGCAGCCATATCCTCTTGCTTGCCTTCCGTAGTTCATGCGGAGGAAAGCCAGGCATTTCTCAATTTGCTGCAGACAACTTACCAAGTGCCCATTCACAAATTCTGCCAGGCTGTTCCTGAAGAATTGAGCATCGTTGCAGAAGTTTCCGTTTCGTTGCTGACCCCTGATCTCTTGGAGAGAATCCTACGAATGACTTCCAAGTATGTGGATATAGCGCCCGAAACGCTTCTCTCCTTTGAACAACTTAAGAGACATTTTGAGCTGGAGATTATGGCACGGACGGTATTCCAACCGTTGGAATGGCTAGAAGAAGCTCTGAGCGCTGACCTGGTGCCTTCCCTTTGTCGCGCACAGAACATAGAGTGTAAACTTCTTGGTGACGGTCGCTTCTCGATACGGCGCGGTCGCTCTGGTCCTGAAACTGTGGCTTATTGCTCAGATATGGCCGTTCACTTTACCGTCACCGCCGGGCCTTTGAAGGAGAGAAGTCGAACCCTGTATCGGCGTATGGCCGAAGTAAATGCAGCTATGAGAGTCTGCAAAGTCACCCTGGACCCTCACCAGAACGTAGTGTTTATGTATGAGATGCCAGGCTTGAATGAGGAAACCCTCATTCGGGTGCTGGAATCACTGGAGAGGTACATTGCCAGCTTTGGCGCGGAATTGGTAAAGTGAGAGCAGGAGGGAGATGATGCGAGATCCACTGTTCAAGTGGGACGGACCATTCCCGTACGATGTTTTGGCTAAAGTAGGTATCACGCCGAACTCAACTATGCAGCAGATAAACGACGCAGGTTTTGATCTGATGTCGAAAGAGATGAGACTGGAAGAACGTACTGCCTGGGACGAACTGCGGCTGGTCAAGAGACGCCTTGTGGTGGACTTTTTCCTGTATCAGATGGATGAGGCGGAATGGCCACCATAGACTGGCCTGATTGGCAGAAAGGGGAGATGTTCGCTTATGGCGGAGCACACTTCGCCACGTCTCTGAACAGGGACGGCTCGACTGAGATTGCCGGAGTCTGTTGTCCTCTCTGATCAAGCATATTATACAAGGAGCGTAGCGTTATGGGTGAAGGGATTTCCTCAGAGGATGCCCCCAAGTGGCTACAGGCTTTTGATTTCAATCAACAAGTGGCTGTTATGGAGAAAGAGTATGTGCGAGAGATGCGTAACACCCTTCTCTCTTTCTTGGAAGTGTTGGATTCCTTCGATCGCTGTTTCTCAGCGATAGATCAAACCAGGGAAATGTCCTCTCTGGCCCAAAGCTGGCTGAGAAGTTTTGAAGGGGTTCGCCGCCAGTTGCGGAGGACTCTGGAGCAGGCCGGAGTCAGCTTTATGAACTGCCAGGGCGAGCCGTTTGACCCGCACAAACACGAAGCAATCCAGGCGCGGAGTAGGCCAGACGTCAGGGAAGGTATAGTCATCGAGGAGGTCGTCCGTGGCTGTGAATGGAGGGGGGAGGTGCTTCGTCAGGCTAAGGTGGTGGTAACTCGTAAGAGTCGTTGACACGTTTCATAGCGCTACTGGAAAAGGGGGTTAGCCGTCCGCTGGTGGGGCAAATGCGCCAAAAACCGGATTTTTGAGTAGCGCATTCCTTGAAATCAACCTGTTTTCGGCCAAAAGTGGGGTACTGTCCCATTTAACCTTTCAAAAACCCGGTTTTTTTCAGTGGAGTCGTTTCATGGAATTCAAAGGGAACACAGGTTATGGGAGTAAGCATTGGCATTGACTTTGGCGCAATATATTCCATGAGAAAACAGGAGGTATAACATGGGTAAGTCTATAGGCATTGATTTGGGAACTACCAATTCAGCGGCGGCTTACTACGATAGGGAGGTGCGGGTCTTGCCCACGAGGATGAATGAGCCTCTCACTCCTTCGGTGGTCAGCTATCGCAAGTCGCGGAGAGAGTCGCGGCCAGGCCAGATATTGGTGGGCAGGGCGGCGGTGAGCAATGCACGGCTGGCGCCAGAGGATACCATATTCTCCATCAAGCGGCTGATGGGCCGAACCGTTGATGAACCCAAAGTGGAGGAGGTGCAAGAGCGATTCGGTTATGCCATCGTCAGTTCTGACGATCCGGAGGATCGTGGGGTCAGGGTGCTGTTGAACGGTGTGGAATACACGCCGATAGATGTATCAGCCATGATCTTACGCCAGATTAAAGAGGACGCTGAGAGGGCCCTGGGGGAAGAGGTGACCCATGCCGTGATCACTGTGCCGGCTTATTTCGAAGAGCGGCAGAGGGCAGCCACCCGAGAGGCAGGCCAGCAAGCTGGTTTAGTGGTGAAGAAAATCATTGACGAGCCCACTGCAGCGGCCGTTGCCTTTGGCATTGACAAAGCGGAAGAACGGCACCGAGTGCTGGTCTATGATATGGGTGGAGGTACCTTTGACATCTCCCTCATCCAGATGGTGAACAAGCAATTCCAGGTCCTGGCTATCGAGGGAGATATGTGGTTGGGGGGAGATGATTTCGATCACGAGATCGTTAAGGCCATTGAAGAGCGGATCAAGGCCGAATATGATGGCTTTGATCCTTCGGGAGATGAGCGCTTCCTCATGGTAGCCAAGCAAGAGGCAGAAAAGGCCAAGATCTTGCTGAGTGGTCAGAACGAGGTTGACTTGCTCATCCCTGGAATCACCTCAGCTCCCAATGTTGGTTTGGTAGACGTGGACATGGTCATCACCCGGCAGGAATTCAATGATATGATCCAGAAATACGTAGATCACAGCATGGATCTGGTGCGCAAGGTTTTGAGAGATCAGGAATTGGGTGTTGGAGATATCACCGCAGTGCTGGTAGTGGGAGGGGCTACGGCCACACCCTTGGTTCATCAGGCGGTCACAGACATGTTCGGCAGAGACAAGGTAAAGGGCTACATTGACCCTATGCAATGTGTAGCGTTGGGGGCTGGCCTGCTGGCTGCGCGCATCAAGGTGATTGAGTGCCCCAATCCCGACTGTGAAGCGGAAAACACAGAAGATGCAATGACGTGCGGTCGGTGTGGCCATTCCCTGGTTGGCGCACGAGTGAGAGGAGATGTTAGCGTGGGTGCGGTGACGGCCAAATCGTTGGGTATTAGCGTTGTCCGAGACGGTGCGCCTGACACCTATGCCGTGATCATCCCCAAAGGAACACCCTATCCTCTGCATAGACCTATGGAGCGCACGTTTTACACAACGGCGGAGAACATAATCAAAGTACCGGTGTACGAAGGCGAAGAGACACTCGCCACCAAGAATGACTTGCAAGGTGTCATCGAATATCCATTGCCAGAGGACATCCCTGTCGGTACTCCCGTGTCGGTGCGCTTTGACTATGATCAAGACCGCGTGCTCAAGGTGACCGTTTGGGTCCACGGCCGCTCCGACCTGAAAAAGGAGCAGACGCTGGCAAGAGATCGCCCTCGGGCTGCCTTTGAAAAGGAAGACGAAGCAGAAGAAGAGTGGCGTGAAATGTTGGAGGGTACTATCAATGCCTCCAGGCACTTCCAGAGTCAATACAGCCGGTATCTGGATCCTGGCACAGCCTCGAAAATGGAAGCCGATATCCAGAGGGCAGAGCGAGCTTTTGCGGAAGGTAATAAAATTGAGGGTAGCAGAGTAGTGAATGCCCTGCATCGGACCATTATGGGGTCAGGTGTGGCCAGCCAGTTGTTTATAGCTGAGAGAGCTATGGATGGCCTGGGACCTGAGGCAGCAACTTTGCTCAGGGAGGCGGTCAGGAAATTGCGGACCGCACACGAAGCTGGTGATGGAGAGGAAGTCGAAAGGATTTCAATGGCTCTTCAGTTGGCTGTAGCTCGGATCTTCCAACGGCGGGCCAGCCAAACCGACGTGCCGGATCAGGACTTTGGTGGCCTTTTGAAAGATCTAGGGCGATAAAATGTGCAGGGATCCAAAGGAAGGAGCAAAATTATGTCACAGCCATTAAGCATCGGCCTGGACTTCGGTAGTCTACAGTATCGGGCAGCGTATGCACTCGAAGGCGCGATTGTGCCTGTTCCTGTGCCGGCTGGTGAGAGAACCTGGATTGGCTCTGTAATCTTCCAGCCCACCCAGACGGGCCTCACCTTCTCCAGCCTGAAATATCAACTAGGAACGGGCCAAGCGATTTTCTTTCGCGGCATAAGGGAAACAGCAGAAGATGTCATTAGGGACACTTTCCTTAACATCAAACGGGTTGTGGAGGACTATGCGGGAGAAAGGGTCGGACAGGTAGTCATCTCTGTGCCAGTGCGCTACTCGGCATTTCGGCGCTCGGAGGTGATCAAAGTCGCCGAAGCTGCTGGGTTCGATAGAGCAATGCTGATCAATGACTGTACCGCTGCGGCTATTGGCTACACTTTTGATAAAGAGGAGGAGGCATCTACTCTCCTAGTCTATAGCATGGGCTTTATTGGCTTTGAGGTCAGCCTGCTCCGTGTGGCTAAGGGACGTCTGCGGGAGATTGCTCATGAAGGGGGGGATTCGCCATCTGGTCGGGATTTTGACTTGTTGGTGATGAGGGCTTGTGTGGAGCTTTTCAAAAACCAAGGTACCCCCTTGCCCACCAAGACCTATACGGACCACTGGTTTGATCTCCGAATCATCGCGGCTGAGGCCAAAGAACAACTGTCAGTCAACGACGAGACCACTTTATCGCTTCCAATCTACATCACCGGCACAGAACCGAAAGGTATCCAACTCCGGCGCGCAGATTTTGAACAGGTAATAGCTCAGGAAATTCAGACTAGCATGGATTTGGTTGATAGGATACTAGAAGACGCCAACCTGGGCCACGCCGATGTGGATAAAGTCCTCCTAGTGGGGGGCAGTACTCGTATCGGCTACATCCAACGCCAGCTTGAGGAAAGATTCGGCCCAAAGCTCATTCAGCCCCGAGATGACATCCTGGCCAGAGGCGCAGCCGTTCAGGCCTTCAGGTTGGCTGATAGGGATCAGAATTCTAGCTATTCATTGACCGAGACTGTGGTTGAAGGACACAGAGAAGAAGAGACACCTATCCCAGTTACGGAGGTTCGCCCTGTTCAACATCAGATTGCGGAAGAAATCCAGGACGAACAAGGACTTCAAGTCCCACCAGAGGCATCACATGCTGAGATTGAGATGTGGCAACATGAAATTGAGCCACTGTTCGACTATGCCCAGAAGCTAATGGAGAGCGGCGCTTACCAAGAAGCCGATGAGTTCCTCAAGGTGATATTGAGAAAGGTAGAGTCCGCGCGTAGGGAGTTAAAAGAGATGCGGCAGAGGCAATGAAATCAGTAGGAGGCAAAATTAAATCTTATAGCGTAACTACCTATGTCATGTTTGGGGAACGCGCTCCTTGTGTTAAGCTAAAAGGTGTCGTCTTTTGGAGTACTATTTCGAGAAGTGTGGTAGAGTAGAGATGGCAGTCCTAGGCGCTGTGGGAAGTGTGGGTAACCCGGAGTCCTCGAGCGCAGCAGTGATCCAAGCCTTGTGGACAGCCAGCCGACCACACTGACAGAGCGGCATTTTCAGGGGAACCGCACATCGCTCCCCTCGGATTTCCGTCGCCCCTCAGGCAAAATCCCGTTGTACGCCGGCCGCCTCCACTTCATCCGTCGCATTGATCCCGATGGCACGGTGTCGGTCCTGAATGTCAAATGGGCCGTCCCTCAACCAGACTTCAGCCGCGGGGTTTGGGTGACGCTCGAACTTCAACCCGAAGGCGCCACCCTGTTCATCTTTGACCAGCCCCCGGATGTGCCGACGCGAAAGCAATTGGCCACTCATCCTTTCCCGCTATCCGAACCGGTGCTCCTCCACACGGAGGCCCAGAAGCCCAAGTCGCCCCCAAGCGATGCCGGGCGCACTCAGGAGGGCCCGACCCATCAGACCCGCTTGACGCACGCCCTCCGCTCTCCACTGCGCCATATTCATCGCCTACTCAGCGAAACGATCTATTGGCGTATGACAGTTACCTTTATGGCTTTAGTTACCAAAGATCACAAGATATGGCGAGGAGAAGCTGCCAGGCTATAATGAGAATCAGCCAGAGGGAGCCCATTCATCTCGATGGAGAGGTTATACATCCCCCTCTCATCACCATCGTCGGGCCGACGGCGGTGGGCAAAACGGCGACGGCCGTCCGCCTGTGCCGTGACTTCGACGGCGAGATCATCTCCGCCGACTCGCGCCAGATTTACCGGGGACTGGACGTCGGCACCGCCAAGCCGACGCCTCAGGAACAGGCAGCCGCCGTCCACCACCTGATTGACGTGGTGGATCCCGACCAGACCCTCGGTCTGGCGGAGTACCAGGCGATGGCTTACGACGCCATCAACGATGTGCTGGCCCGGGGGCGGGTTCCGTTCCTGGTGGGGGGGACCGGCCAGTGGGTGCGGGCGGTGGTCGAAGGCTGGGGGATTCCTCGCGTGCCTCCCGACCACGAGTTGCGGGCGGAGCTGGAGGCGGAGGCAGAGCGTGCCGGTCCCCAGGCGCTCCACGCCCGGCTGGCCTCAGTGGACCCGGTCGCCGCCGCCAGAATTGACTATCGCAACGTGCGGCGGGTCGTCCGGGCGCTGGAGGTGTATCTGAAAACCGGGGTCCCCATCAGCCAGCACCAGCGCGCTCAGTCGCCTCCGTATCGCGTCTTGCAAATCGGCCTGACGATGCCGCGCGAGATGCTCTACGCCCGGGTGGACGCCCGCGTGGACCAGATGATGGAGGAGGGTCTGCTGTCCGAGGTGCAGGCTTTGGTGGATCGGGGCTATGGCCTGGACCTGCCGGCGATGTCGGGTTTGGGCTATCGTCAAATTGGGCGACACCTGACAGGCGAAGTGAGTCTGGAAGAGGCGGTGCACCTGGTCAAAAAAGAAACTCGCCGCTTCATACGTCAGCAATACAATTGGTTCCGGCTCGACGATCCGGCTATCCACTGGTTCGACGTGAGCGGCGAGTGCTACGACGCGCTGCGTGACCTGGTGGCGACGTTTCTGGCGGGCGACGAGTGATGTGTGTTTCGTAGCCCCGTTCGCGTTCAGGGATGCTCACTCCTCAAAATGGCCAAAGTCGAGTTATGGACACGACTGCACTTTCACGTTGTCGATGAGCGAGTAGGCGTTGCGGAAGTAGAAGCGGACACGGATCAACCTGTCGTCGTAGTCTGCCGGCAGAACCCAAACCATGTTGGCCCAGCCCGTCGGGGCGGAGATGTTTTCTACCAGTTGCCAGCTTTGCCAGGAACTTCCCACCTTCCGTCTGACCTGAACTTTCAATCGGGCGCTACCGATCACCGAACGGTCGTAGAGCAAGTTGATGTTACTATATCCCCGCGCATCAATATTGGCCGATACCAACCGTCCCCATCTCCCATTTCGGTACATGTAGGCAAAGCCTTGCGGGTCTACCACAATGGTGCCTTTGGTGTTGGGCCATTTTCCGCCGTCGAGGGAGCCTGTTTCGAAGTCATCGAAGAATAGCTCGGTGCAGGCCGGCGTTGGTGTGTGGGTCGGCGTGGGCGTATTCGTCGGCGTGGGAGTGTCGGTGGCGGTGGGGGTCGGCGTGGGCGTGTTGGTTGGGGTAGGGGTGTGGGTCGGTGTGGGCGTCGGGGTGTGAGTCGACGTGGGCGTTCGCGTCGCCGTCGGCGTGGCCGGCGTGGAGGTAGGCGTTCTGGTGGGAGTCGGGGTGTTGAAGGTGGGCGTGTCGGTCGCCGTTGGCGCTGATGGACTGGTGGGGGTAGACGTGGCCGTTTCGGTGGGGGTGTTGGTGATGGTGGCCGTATGGGTCGCTGTTGGCGTGTGGGTCGGCGTTGCGGCCGGGTCGGGGGTGGAGGTGGAGGTGGCCGTGCCGCCGCTGAGGAGTGAGCTTGCCTGACTTGGGTCCTGAATGGTGTCGGCAACGGTCTGGTAGACGTCGGCGACACTTGCCCCCGTAGTTGTCAGACCCACGACTCCGGCGACAGCGATCACTCCGATGATCAGTGCGTATTCAACGTTTGTCACTCCCCACTGGCCAAAATGCTTGATGCGTTTCATCCGCCACTTCCACCCATTTTGTGCTGTTGGCAATTCTCGGTGTGACCTTCGTTGATACTTTAACATATGGGAACGTCTTTGGGCATAAACTTTGGGTGAAAATTGCGTAAAAAAAGCATAAATTCTGGGATAGTGTCCCCGTTAATGCTACAACCGTAGATGCCCCAGGTGACTGCCACTTGTAGGGCCGTAGGTAAAGAGTCGCCTACGTCGTGCCAGACGATGGTCGCGAATTCTGGCTATCTTTGCAGGTGACAGTCACCTTCTGCCCCCTCCCTCTCCCAAATTGGGAGAGGGAGGGGGTGCAGGCGGGGGTAGGTGAGGGCGTTGCCTCCTCTTCGCCACCAACACTCAACGGGGGGGACCACCGACTTCCGAAGTCTGGCGAAGCGGGTGCTGTCGATCAGCGACTAATCCTGGCTGCCGCCGGTCATTTGCTGATAGAGAGCAAAAAGATTGGCCTGGTGCAACTCCTGGACCAGCCCGTTGAGCGGAATACGAGACTTGCCACACGATTCGATGTCAATCTGGCGGAGTGCGTCGAGTCCCCCGCCGGCTTCGACCACCTGCGCCACCCGCCGGTGGATGACGTTCAGATAATTGATGCTGCTTTGGATGGCTTCTCGGATTTCACCGCGCAAAAGAACCTCGCCGTGGCCCTGCACGATGCTCTCCAGGTTGAATTCCAGCACCCTCGGCAGCGAGGCGACGAAATCTTCGCGGCTGCCCCACACAAAATAGGGGAGCGGCATCACCGTGTCGGCGGCCAGCAACACCTTGTCTTCCCTTACGTAGACCACCGTCGAATCGGGTGTGTGGCCGGGCATAAGCACCATTTGCAGCGATTTCCCCCCCAGGTGAAGCAACATATCCCCCTGGTCAAAAGTGATGTCGGGGATGCGAAGTTGCACTTCCTCCAGCTCTGGCGCGTTTTCTTTGGCCTCTTCCAGCGTTTTGCTCCCCAGATCCAGGAGAGCCTCGGCGCACAACCGGTGTCCTACCAGTTGTGCATCCTCGAACAAAAAATTTCCATTGGTGTGATCACCGTGCCAGTGGGTATTGATCAAATAGCGAATTTTCCCCTGTCCCAACCCTTCGAGAAACTCTATCATCAGGCGTGTCTCTTGGGGAAAAGGCAAGGTATCCACGACGATGATTCCCTCTTTGGTCACGACAGCCGAAGCAGTTACCTGCGCGTAGAGATCACTGGTGAAGACGTAAATGTCGTCAGACACTCGTTCGCGACGCATGTTGTTTTGGCGACTCCTGTTAAGGGGATTGGCTCATATATGAAAAGTGTGCCGACATGTCACCGCGAGCCGGAGGCGAAGCGGTCTCAGCCGTTGGTGAACGGGGATTGCTCACCTGCACTTGCGTGCGGTGCAAGTGTCGCTTCGCTTGCAATGACATGCACAGATTCTAGACATGAGCCATGGGATTAAATTGTAGTCCGCAAAATGTTCGCGCTGGATGGCAATCCAGCGTCCGATTGGAGCATCAAATTGCGGTTTACTGACACTACTTACGCAGTTGAATGCTCGGAGGGGGTTTGTAACCCCCGGTTGGAGTGCAAAACGCCTCTTGGGGAACTAAAACGCAGGTTACAAACCTGCTTCGAGCGTAACTGCGTAAGTGCTATTACTGATTAGAGTTGTGCAGCGGTCAGCATATCACAATCAAAAAGCCATGTCAAGGGGAATTGAGAAGCAAAACAGGAATCCTCGGTCGGTGGGCAGCGGTCGGGTCAGGGAATTCGCAAGTTTTTGCGGAGTTGCGCGTCACGTCTCTGACGACGGGCCAGCAGACGGCGGATGCGGGCGTGCCGCTCGCGGGTGAGGGGATAGAACCAGGCTACCACCACCGCGCTGATGAGCAGAATAGCGCCCATCGGTCCGGTGAGAATCCGGATGGCCCACAGGGTCGTCTCCGATTGGCTGAATTGGGTGACCCCGTCGGGAGGAGCCTGATAACCGAACCAGCCGAGCACCTGCAAGGCGAGGAATATCGAAAAGGCGCCGGTCAGCTTGCGAACGAAGTTCTTGGTCCCGTAATAGACTCCTTCGTGGCGCTGGCGGGTGCGTAACTCGTCCCACTCAATCACGTCGGGGAAGATGGCGTCGGGCAAAACGTGGGCCGTCGAGACGCTGAGGCCGGCCAGCATCGCCAGCACCAGGATAAAGCCAACCTGCGCCGGCTGTATCAGGATGATGAGAAGTTGCACCCCTGCCCAAAAGCTCATCCCAAGCACGTAGGCGATGCGCTTGCTGTAATGGTGTGACAACCACGTCCAAAATGGCAGGGCGGCTACGGCTGTGATCAGCAGCAAGCCGAACACCACCGATTCCAAAGCGATGCGCTGGCCAAAGACTTCTACCGTCGCCAGCAAATCGCCCCCGGCAACCCAGTAGACCAGGAAGAAGGGGAGCATCAGTGCTACCAGGTCGAAGGTGATCCAGTTTAGCATGTAAAGCCCGGTGGCGAAGCGGAAGGGGATGTTCTGCCAGGCGGTGCGCAGTGTCTCTCTGAAGGCGGGCGTCTCCGGCGGGCGATAGCCGGTCCGCTCGCGGACGACGAAGAACATCGCTATAAAAGGTATCACTGCCAGCCCACCGAATAGCGCAGCCACCACCAGGTAGCCCTGCTGCAGGGTGAAGCCGGCCTTGAGGGCCGAGTCTACGATGATCGGGGCGGCTACTGCCGTTGCCAGTGATGCCAGCAGGTTGAAGAGCATCCGGTAGCCGGTCAACGACGTGCGCTCGTCGTAGTCGGGGGTCATCTCTGGCGTCAGCGCATAAAAGGGAACCGAAACCAACGTTTGCAACGTGTCGCTGATCATAAAGGCCAGGGTCATGTGGATCATCAACCAAATCTGACTCTGCCAGGGAGGGGCCCACCACAGCAGCAGGAAGCCCAACCCATAGGGGATGGCAAATATCAGCAGAAACGGACGACGGCGGCCCCAACGAGTCTTTACGTTGTCGCTTAACATACCCACCAACGGGTCGTTGATGGCGTCCCAGATGATGCCCGCCAGTGCCGCCACCGACGCCAGGCGCGGTTCCAGTCCCACCACGTCGGTGAGGAAGATGGCGTAGAATATCTGGCGAATCGTGCCAAAGCTGGACAGCCCCCAGTCGCCGGTGCCGTATACCAGTTTGGTCCAGAGAGAAAGTCGGGTGGAGACCTCTGTTGTCTGCGCGGGGGTTGTGACTTCGGCGTGGGGATTGGGTGGATGCTCTGGCATAGTCTGCGCTCCTTCATTGGTCTGGGACGTAGCCATTCTATCACAGAGCGAAGAGACTATCAAGAAATGTGATGCCGCGCCAAACAACAAAGCCACCCCAGGGGTGGCTTTTGTGCCGACGGGTGTACAAATCTATCAGTCGGAAAACAAGCGAGCGATGTGTGCCTGCGCCGAAGGATGCTCCAGCACGGCGGCCAGGGCTGCGGTGACCTGCGGTCCCATTTTGAGCAAGGCATTGAGAGCCTGCTGTATGCGCCATCGGCGTGGGATCGTGCTCGATAGCTCCCGCTCCAGCACGGCCGCTTCCGCCATCGCCACCGTGATCCATTCTCCGGTGACGTAGGTATCGCGGGCGATGGCTGCGCTGAGCGCGTCGATGAGTTGGTTGAGGCTGGCGCCAGCTACGTCTCGATCAACCTCGGGTGGGCCTGCCGTTCTCATCAACCCCTTTCCCCACGCAGGGATGGCATCTCCCCCTGGATCCGACAGATGCGCCGTTTCGGTCTGGCCGGCCTGCGGCCTGACCGTCATTTCAGAGAAGTAGACGACCTGCTGCGACACACGGTTGGCAGACAACATAGGCATCTCCTTTTGCGAAGCAATCTTGTCGTTTTCACAACTTTTAGCTGAAGAATCTATAATAATCCGCTCCATCCGCTGACTTTTTCAATGGAGTCTTTCACTAATCTTAACGAAGGTTCGTGCCGTTTTTGCACACAGATTTTGTTCATTTCTCGACGAATTTGATGGGCGTTTTTCTGTGGACACCATCTCTATTCCGTGGTACAATGAGATTTGAATCGGCAAGCGGTCATCCGCATCCTATTTCGCCCACTTCCCCCTTTTCTATCCACAGATCAAGGCGAAGCTTCTTTCCCGAAAAGATAAGGATGTCAAACATTCCATTCCAATCGCCGCAGAGAATAGCAAGTATGACGACCGTCAGCAACCTTCGTCTCCTTGATGTGGACCAACTGGCCGATGAATGTGCCGACCACACGGAACGATTCTTCAATCGACTGGAGTACGATCCTAGCTATTGCTATGAACTGTTTCGACGCGCCATTGTGGATCGAAACGGTTACGCCTGGGAAAAAATCTATTGCCAATACCAGCCCCTGGTGGCGAGTTGGGTCAGCCATCATAGCAAGTTTTCGGTGGCCGGGGAGCAGGTGGAGTATTTCGTCAACTGCGCCTTTGAAAAAATGTGGTGGGCCGTTGATGCAAAGAAGTTTAAGAAATTCGATAACGTAGCCGGCCTGCTTCGCTATCTGCAAACGTGCGTTCACAGTGTCATCGTCGACCACGTCCGGAGTGTCCAGATCAACGCCGTGAGTCTGGACGTGATCGCTCATCCCCTCTCTGAAGACCTGCCTACCATCGAGAAGCGCGTCGCCGACCGCCTCGAAAGACAGCGCTTTTGGCGAATCGTGGTAGATTTGATCCGCAACGAACAGGAATTTATTGTCCTCCGATCTTCCTTCTTGTACGACCTCAAGCCGGCGAAGATTCACGCCGCCCACCCGGACCAGTTCAAGAGCGTGGGCGAGGTGTATCAGATCAAACGCAATCTCCTCAATCGTCTGCGTCGCAGCCCGATGATGCAACAGTTTTTTAATGACAGGTCGCAATGAACCGGGGGGTGTGCATAAAGCTCAATCTCCTCCAACACCCGCTGTGACCGGTTTCCCCCGAAAGTCATATACAAAAATGGCAAAATTCCCCGTTTATTTATATGAGTGAGACTGATGGGTAAATAAAACTTGTGGAGTTCTATTGAAATGGAATGCATAGCACCTGACGAAATTACCGAAGTACAACTCATCGCCTATGCCGATGGCGAAGGGGATAGCGCGACCATCGACCACCTCCGCCGTTGCCCTTATTGTGCCAAACGGGCTCGCGCTTACGCTGCCGACCAGCAAGTCTTGCGTGCCCTCTTCTACCGCGTTGAATGCCCCGACGCTCATACCCTGGGTGAGTATCATCTGGGTCTTCTCCCCCCCGCCGACCGACGCGTCGTCGAAGCCCACCTGCAGAGCTGTCACTTGTGCGCTGCCGAAATTGCAGAGTTGCGCTCCTTCCTCGACGAGGTGAAAATCGTGCCCAAGAAGCTGTCGCCTCTTCCTCCCCTAAAGCGCCTGGTCGCCCGCCTGACGTCGCCCCCGCCGACTCCGGCGGCCCAACAGCCGGCCTTCGCCCTCCGGGGAGCAACCGCCTCCGCCGACTTCTACCAGGCGGAGGACATCAAAATCGTCATCGGGTTAGAGGCAGATGGCGTGCAGGCCGGTCGCAAGATGTTGGTGGGTTTCACCGCGCGGCAAGGCAAACCGCTGACCAGTTTGACGGGCACTCAAGTGCAGTTGAGGCGCAGCGGGGCGACGGTTGCCGTTGAGCGGGTGGACGACCTGGGCAATTTCGCCTTCGGGGGCCTGACCTCCGGCGAATACGAGTTGATCCTGGCTACCGACCGGGAACAGGTTGTTATCGAGACCGTCGTGGTTTGAATGCGACCCTTCTCATCCCTCCCCGACCTTCTCATCGGGGTGTGGCTAAAATCGGGGGGTAGGAGACGGCATGGCCGGCCCCTACCCCCCCACCGCCCATAGAATTTAGCCAGACTCTTCTCATCGTTACACCTAAGTCTGGTAAGTCAGGCCATCACGACACTGGACAAATGCCCACAACTGACCAGCAGCCCGATTTGCCTCACCCTCCTTTCATCCAGACCTGGCTCGAGGCCAAAGACCCCGACCAGCGGCGTGAATTCCTGTGCGCCCACCGCTCAGAAATCACCGACGAGACAGTGCGGGCCATGAAAAAAGCCGTGAGCCAGCGTCTCCGCCAGGACCCCCGCGACGCCCTCGAACTGGCCGAGAGCATCCTCTTCGCTGCCACCCTCTCGGAGCAGCCGATGCACCGGGCCTGGGGATTGATGGCCCAGGGCAACGCGCAACGCTACCTGGCGCAATATCAAGAGGCCATTGCCACCTACGACATGGCCCGGTCCATCTGCCTGGCGCAAAACAGACCGGTAGAAGCCGCGCGCCCGCAGATGGCAAAAGTCTTGGCGCTCACTTACCTGGGTCACTTCGAAGAAGCGTTGCAAACCGCAGAAGAGACGCGACGAGTCTTTGAAGCCCACGGCGAGATAACGGCCGCCGCCGCCGTTGATTCCCATGCAGGGATCACCGCGTACAAATTGGGCGACTACCCCAAAGCCCTGGCCTTGTTCAACCGGGCTCGCCAAACGTTCGAACGGACCGGCGAAGCCAACCTCCCACCCCTTATGCGCGTAGAACTTAACCGTTCTATCGTTTTGCGCAACCTGGATCGGTTCACCGAGGCTGAGGATACCGCCGTCCGGGCCCGTCGTATGGCCACCCAATTGGGTATGAAGGTCGTTGCCGCCCGGGCCGACCAAAGCCTGGCCATTACCTATTACTTCCTGGGGCAATACAACGAAGCGCTCAAACTGTTCGACCGGGCACGCCAGGTATTTGATTCCTCGGGGTTGAGACGAGAAGTCCTCGTGGTGGACCTGTTCGCCACCAACTGTCACCTGGCCCTCAACCGCTACGCCGAGGCCCTGGACCTGGCGGGAGAGGCCGAGGGGGAGCTGGCCCGGCTGGGCATGCACTACGAAGTAGCCTGGGCCGCCTACAGTTGTGCCCAGGCGCGCATCGGGCTGGGCCAGGTGGAAGCGGCCGCCGACGCCCTGGCGCGGGCCCGCATGGGCTTCGCCCAAATCGAAAACCAGGCGTGGGTGGCGACAGTGGACGTCCAGTGGGCCGTCTTGAACCTGAGAATCGGGACGTTTGAAGCAGCTCTGGCCAACGCCCGGCGGGCGAGTGCCGTCTTCGCCCAGGCCGGGCTGGCCGTGGAGAGAGCCCAGGCCGATCTGGTGGCCGCCGAAGCCCTGACCGCCCTGAGGCGAGACGGGGAAGCGCATCGTCTGTGCCTGGCCGCCCTCCAGGCCGCCCGCGACCACGACGTCCCCTGGCTGGCTACCCAGGCTCGTCACCTGCTGGGCTGCCTGGCCGAGATAGCAGGAGACCGGGAAGCCGCCCTGGAGCACTACGAGGCCTGCGCTGCCGGCGTCGAGCGCTTGCGCTGCCACGTCGCCGTCGAGCTGCGCGGCGGCTTTTTGGCCGACAAGGGCGAGATTTACGAAGACGTGGTCAGCCTGCGTCTGGCCCGTGCCGAGGTGGCGGACGCCTTCAAGGCCGTGGAACGAGCCAAGTCGCGGGCGCTGGTCGAACTGCTGGCCTACCACCTGGACATCCGGGTCAAGGTTCGGCGTGAGAGCGACCAGGACCTGGTGGCCCACATCGAGCGCCTGCGTCAGGAATGTCAGTGGTACTACAACCGACTCAACCCCTTCGGCGAGCGGGAAAGGGCCGAACGCGGCCTGGCCCAGACCGAGCAGGACCGACTGCGCGACGAACTGCACAGCCGGGAGAAGCAACTGGCCGACATGCTGATCCAGCTCCAGGTGCGCAACGCCGAGTACACCAAAGACGCCGACTTGTGGCAGGTCCAGGTCGAATCGCCCCGGCCTTACCTGGAGGACGACACGCTGCTGGTGGAATACTTCATCGCCCGGGGCGAGGTGCTGGCCTTCAGTGTCACCCGCGAGGGGATACAGGTCCACCGCCGGCTGACCACTCTCTCTCGACTCAATCGGCTGCTGAGCCTGCTTCGCCTCAACCTCCAACGTCTCTCCCCCGCCCTGTTCGCCAAAGGCGACTCGGTGGAGAGCGAATGGGTCAACCTGCAAGGATTGCTGGGCCGTTTGCACATTGCTCTGATCCACCCCCTGGCCGAGCGCCTGGCCCCCTTTGAGCGGTTGATCGTCGTGCCCCACGGCCCGCTGCACTACCTCCCCTTTCACGCCCTCTTCGACGGGAACTGCTACCTGCTGGAGCGGTGCGAAGTCTCCTACCTGCCCAACAGCAGCCTGTTGCGCTTGTGTCACGGCCGGCAGGCCAACGTCCCAGATTCCCTGCCTGCGCTGGTCGTCGGTTGCTCCCTCGATGGGGCGCTGCCCCACGCCCTGGTCGAAGCCCAGCGGGTGGCCGGTCGCCTGCAGGGGGTAAGCCTGCTGGAAGAGAGCGCTACCCGCGCCAACCTGGAGGCCCAGGCCGGGGCCGCCCGGGTCATCCACCTGGCGACCCACGGCGAATTCCGGCCCGACGCGCCCCTCTTCTCCGCCCTTTACCTGGCCGACGGGCCACTGACCACCACCGACGTCTTTAACCTGGAATTGAACGCCTCGCTGGTGACCTTGAGCGCGTGCCAGTCGGGGGCCAGCGTCGTCGGCGGGGGAGACGAATTGGTGGGCTTCAGCCGCGCTTTCCTCTACGCCGGGGCTGCCAGCCTGCTGATGACCTGGTGGCGGGTGGAAGACCAGGCCACCGCTCACCTGATGGATCACTTTTACCAGGCCCTGCTGGACGGGCACCGCAAGCCAGCCGCTCTGCGCCAGGCCCAACTCTCCCTGCTGCACGGCGAGGAAGGGGACCGCTACCGCCATCCCTATTTCTGGGCACCGTTCTTCTTGGTCGGGGGCCGTGGCCGGGTGGTGTGAGTCCAGCGCCGGGCGGGTTCATTGCCCGGCGAATTTGGCGAACGAATACCAAAAGGAGGAACGCCATGCGCATGCGAAGACGATACCAACTGGCCGCTCGGCCTACCCTCGCTTGCCACGAAAAACACATCTCCCTGGTAGGCCCACGGGGCGCCATCCGCAAGTTGAACAAGCTGATCAAAGAATCGCCCGACCTGGCGCAGGAGATCGGCATCCCCGGCCTGCGCGCCGAGGCGGTTGAGACGTCACCCCCGGTTCACGCTTATGCCGGCGGAGAGTGGCATCCCCACGTCGCCCAAAGCCAGGCCAGGACCAAATTATCGTTTCAGATTTACACCTTCGATGCCGACATCTCCCCATCTGAGGCAACCGACAAGCTAAAAAACTTTCTGGAAAAACAAAAGCCAAAACTTTCGAGAAAAATCACCATCTGCGTTGATCCCACCGTAGACAGCCCCTTTGAGGGAGAAGATGCCCCCTTTGAAGGGGAGGATGCCCCCTTTGAAGGAGAAGATGCGCCCTTCGAGGGAGAGGACGCCCCGTTTGAGGGAGAAGATGCCCCCTTTGAGGGAGAGGACGCGCCGTTTGAAGGGGAAGACGCCCCCTTTGAGGGAGAGGATGCGCCCCTGGTCGTTGATCCTACGGTCGTCAGCAACACGGTCGCAGGACAGCCGGCGATGGAGCGGACGGGCTTCAACTGGCTTCGGCAGGGGCGTCCAGACCTGACTGGCGCGGACGTGACGGTGCTGATCCTCGACACGCTGCCGGTCCAGGGTGGGGTTGACGTGGCTCACGAGTACGTGGACTTTTGGGTTGATTGGGTGGG
>JAJRXB010000127.1 GCA_024276515.1 Chloroflexota bacterium | reverse complement strand
CGGTAGTTACGCAGCATCCTGAGCCTGTCGAAGGATGCAAATTTGCATAGATTTCTCGGCTTGACGCGCACCCTTCGACAGGCTCAGGGTGCTACCTTGCCTTTGCACAACCAGCGGCTTATTTACGCCGTGGTGCACTAGACATCTTCATAAGATGGATCTTCGACGAATGAGTCAAGTTTCTGTCCGTCATTGCGAGCCGAAGGCGAAGCAATCTCCCCCTCCATCCAGGCGGGGGATTGCTTCGGCGCTCCGCGCCTCGCAATGACGCTTATGGAGCGAACGGAGACGCGATTATGTGAATGCACAATCAACATCTTAGAGTCGCTCCGCAGATTAGATCACAGACGCTTATGAGGCATTGGTCGCTCAGACCAAATATATGCCATCCTCGATGAGCGTCTCCCCGTCCACCACCAGCGTCGGCTGGCCGACGACGCCATCCACGTGAATGGGAGCAGAGTTGGCTCCGCCGTAGCTGGGCGAGGCGTTGTCGCCGATGGCGACGTGGACCGTGCCCATCACCTTTTCGTCGGTGATCAACTTGCCGGTGAGCCGGGCGTTGGGGTTGGTGCCGATGCCCAATTCGGCGATGACACGGCAGTTTTCGCCGTGTTCCAGTCGTTCGCCATATTCGATGCGGCGCAAAATCTCTTTTGCTTCCTCCCCACCTTCGACCGCCACCACCCGTCCTTTCTCGAAGATCATGCGGACAGGCCGGCTCACCATCAGCTCTGGGAAGCTCTTGTCCACCACCAGCACGCCCTCGGCGCTGTCCTCCAAAGGGGCGATGAAGCACTCGCCGGCCGGCAGGTTGCCAAATTGACCTGGTTGGTGGATCAGCCCGGTGTCTTCTTTGACGTCCCGCCCGGCGATGGAGCAGGTGAGGTCGGTGCCCAGTGGGGTAGTGACGTGCACCCACTCTTTGCCCTGCAGCCGATCCTTCAGCCGGCGGGTGATGACGGCGATGGTCTGGTAGTCGGCGCTGAGTTCGTTTGCCAGGATGGAATCGTCAATCTGCGCGCCGTAGCCCACGCGCGTTTTGTTTTCGCGGCAGGTGCGCCAAAAGGCTAAACGTCCGGGCGTCTCTTCTGGTGGCACATAGGAATAGAAGACCATGGCCACGTCGGCCTGGGCCGCCACCTGGTGCAGAAGCGGTGGATACTCCAGAAAGGGCCGGGCAGTGTCGGGGAGGGTGTAGGTCCACACCCCGGCCGGGCCGGCGGCCAGAATCTCCGGCAGCAGTCGTTCTTGCATTTGCGCCATCGGCTGGTCGGTGATGAGCAGCACTTTTTCGCCGGCCGAGATGTTCATACAGGTGTGTACGATGTTTTTAGCCCACATAAGTTAGCTTTCTCCTCGCTATCTAATACTACAACCGTAGATGCCCCAGGTGACTGTCACCTGCAGGGCCGTAGGTAAAGAGTCGCCTACATCGTGCCAGACGATGGTCGCGAATTCCGGCTATCTTTGCAGGTGACAGTCACCTTCTGCCCCCTCAAAAGGGG
>JAJRXB010000126.1 GCA_024276515.1 Chloroflexota bacterium | reverse complement strand
TACCTGTTTAAAGTGCCGACCCCTCTTGGCTTCAATGTCCGCACGACCGCCACACATTGGGCTCTGATCGAACAAAAACATCCCGACATCTCCGGTCGACTGTCCGATGTGCAGGAGACGATCGAGCGCCCGCAGCAAGTCTGCCAAAGTCGGCGAGATGCCAGAGTCTATCTATTTTACAAACGCTTTGAGCCACACTGGGGCGCTGTCATCGTCCGGCGATTGGATGGAGAGGGATTTGTGATTACTGCCTATCTGACTGGTGTGATCAAGGAGGGGAAGCGAATATGGCCACTATCAAACTCATTCATGACCCCATAGGCGAAACCTTAACGATATACTGGGGAGATCCCAACACAGCCAAAGTGAGCGAAGAGACCGGCGAAGGCGTTATCTTGATTAAGGATGGAAGTGGTCAGGTGATCGGTTTTGAGAGACTGTATTTCCGCTTGCCAACGCCCGACCTCAAGATTGAGACTCAGTTGGTCTCAGCCACGCCTGGAACATGATAGCTCACCCCAAACCCGTTGACATCGCACGCATCATTCTGAACGCCCGCGTATTCAATCCCAGGAGCCCGGACGTGGCAGAAGGTGACCTGACGCAGGCCGTCAACGACCTGTTGGACACGCTCGAAGCACAACAGGTGGACTATTTGCTCGTGGGTGGGATTGCCCTCCTGGCCTACGTGGCAGGGCGCAACACCGAGGATATTGATCTGATTCTGAGCCTTTCGGACCTCGACGTGCTCGACGAACTGATCGTGTCTGAGCAGGATCAGAATTTCGCCCGTGCCACTTTCCACGGACTGCGAGTCGATGTGTTGCTGACTCAAAACCAACTGTTCGACCATGTACGGCGACACTGTGCCACCACGGTGGAATTTGTTGGGCGTGCCGTCCCGTGCAGCACCGTCGAAGGGTTGCTGCTGCTGAAATTTTATGCCTTGCCCTCACTATACCGACGAGGGGATTTCGACCGGGTTGCTCTGTACGAGACCGACATCGCCATGCTGCTTCGGCACTACCCTGTGGACGTACCAGCCCTCTTCGACCTGTTGAAAAAGCATTTGCCGGAAAGCGATATCCAATCGCTGCAAGAGATACACGGCGACATCGAGAAGCGAATCCGCCGCTTTCGCAGTGAGTGACGCCACTAGACCTTCATCTCAAAAGTTCTTTGGGTAAAGCCGGACTACGCTATTTTGCTCGCAGCGGGTCTGTGACCCGCGTCTTTGGCGAGCCAGAGCTGGCGGGTCACAGACCCGCTGCCAGCAAGATCAGCCTCAGCCACGCCTGGAACATAATAGCGTTGCTCCCTATTTAAGCAAAAGCAGGTGACAGTCACTTGAACTGGCGCAAAAAACGGGGTGATCTTTCAAATTCTGACCTGATAGTTGTGCCAAAAGTGACTGTCACCTCAGCCCATATCTATTTAGGAACAACTCTAATAGCTCAGCATACGTAAGGATATGCGCCACCAACAAGAACTCCCATCTCACTACGAATTGCGCCGCCGTGGCACCAGCCAGGGGGGAGGCCTGACGCTGGGCGTCGTCGTTACCGCCCTGACCATCGGCGGCGTGTTGGTTTTGCTGGCCGTCACCTTTGTTTCCGACTGGCTGCACACCCCGGGCCTCACCCTCTCGACCACGTCGCTATTCCTCTCGCCCAACGGCGACCGGGACCACGATTCCACCACCGTCACCTACAATCTATCGGAAGAGGCAAACGTGACGGTGCAGATCTTCAGCGAGAGCGGGGGGCTGGTGCGCACCCTGGTCACCGACCGGAGACAGGCCGCCGGGCAACACTTCGCCGTTTGGGATGGACTCAACGACCTGAATCAACCGGTCGCCGACGGCCGCTACCGCCTGCAGGTGACGGCCAAAGGACCTGTCCGTGCCACCTCCCAGGGCGTCTCTCTGCAGGTAGACACCCAACCCCCCACCCTTCGACTGGCCAACCTGCCCGATGGCCTGCGCATCGGCAACCCCTCCCTGACCGTGCAGGGCCTCACCGACCCCGACGCCACGGTTTGGGTCGCCGGCAACCCTCAGCCCATCGCCGTGGACGGGCGGGGAGGCTTCACCTTTCAGCACCGGTTGACCGAGGGGGACAACCTGCTGGAAGTCAGCGCCGTGGATCAGGCCGGCAACAGCACCCGCCTGGCCCGCAAGATCACCCTGGTCACCACGCCGCCCGACGTGGTCATCGCCACCCCGCAAGACGACGAGTGGACCAACCAGGCGCTGGTCACCGTCAGCGGCCAGGCCCCGCCCGGCACCACGCTCACGGTCAACGATCAGCCGGTGACCCTCGACGACGACGGTCGCTTTCAATATGAATGGCTGCTGGAAGAGGGCGACAACCTCATCCGAATCACCGCCACCGACGACGTGGGCAACGTCACCAGTCAGGAGCGGTTGGTTCACCTCAAAACCAGCCGCCCCTTGCTGGAACTGTTCGTGGAAGAGGGAGCCACCTTCGGCGATCCGGTGCTGCAATTGACCGGCCGCACCGACCCCGGCGCCACGGTGATGGTCAACGGCCAGGTGGTGCCGGTCAGCGCCCTGGGAGACTTTCAGGTGACGCTCAACCTGTTCCAGGGCGACAACCTCATCCAGGCCGAGGCGCGCGACCAGGCCGGCAACGTGACCACCCTGACCCGCCGTGTGCAATACGCCCTGTCGCCGCCGACCCGGGGCCTGGAGCGGCTGGCGCGCAACCTGTCTGACCTGCCGTCGCTGACCCTCCCCTTGCTCGCGGCCCTGCCGCTGATCTTGCTGCTGACTTTCTACCGGCTGCGCCCGGTGTCGCTGGTGCTGTCGGTGGACCGGCGCTCCTTTACCCCCGGCGTGCCGGGAGAGGGCAAAGTCCTCATCCTGTCCCTCGACCTGAGCAAACCGGCCCGCACCACCCTGGAAGTCCTCGACCAGTACGGCCGCCCCCTGGCCACCATCCTGCACAACCGGCGACGGAGCGCCGGTGAACATCACTTCTTCTGGGACGGGTACGACGACTACGGTCGGCCCGCGCCCCCCGGCGAATACGTCATCCAGGCCGTGGCCGGCACGCCCGCCGCCAACGTCACCAGCGCCGTCCAGGTGACCATCCAGGAGGATGCGTTGGTCCACGGGCGCGGACGGCGGCGCGTCGGTGACGGCGGCGAAATCATTGACGGCCGCGGCGATTTCATCCGTCGCCGACCCAACCGGAGGTGACCCGGTGGACAGCAAACTGAAACGCATCGGCGTCCTGACCAGTGGTGGCGACGCGCCCGGCATGAACGCGGCGGTGCGGGCGGTAGTGCGCACGGCGCTGGATCGGGGGGCAGAAGTATATGCCATCTGCGAAGGCTACCAGGGCATGGTGGACGGAGGAGACCGCATCCGCGAAATGACCTGGGACTCCGTCGGCGGCATCTTGCACCAGGGGGGCACCATCATCGGCACGGCGCGGTGCGCCGCGTTCCGCACCCGCGAGGGACGACGCCGGGCGGCCCGCAACCTGTTGGAGCGCGACATAGAGGGATTGATCGTCATCGGCGGGGACGGCAGCCTGACCGGGGCCAACATCTTCCGCCAGGAATGGCCCGAACTCCTGGCCGAACTGGTCGAGCAGGGCGAGATCGATCAGGAGATCGCCGACCGCCACCCCAGCCTGGCCATCGTGGGATTGGTCGGGTCCATCGACAACGACATGTACGGCACCGATATGACCATCGGCGCCGACACCGCGCTGCACCGCATCACCGCCGCCGTGGACGCCATCAGCAGCACGGCCGCCAGCCACCAGCGCACCTTCGTGGTCGAAGTGATGGGGCGTGGCTGCGGCTACCTGGCGCTGATGGGGGCCCTGGCCACCGGCGCCGACTGGGTGCTGATCCCCGAAAGCCCGCCCAACGTGGACAATTGGGAAGAGCGGATGTGCCAAATCCTGAAGGCCGGCCGCGAAGCGGGGCGTCGGGACACCATTGTGATCGTGGCCGAGGGCGCTCGGGATCGAAAGGGAGAGCCCATCAGCAGCAATTACGTCAAAAAAGTGCTGGAAGAGCGATTGGGTGAGGACACCCGGGTGACCATTTTGGGGCACGTGCAGCGGGGCGGGTCTCCCAGCACCTTTGATCGCAACCTGAGCACCCTGTTGGGCTACGCTGCCGTCGAGGAGATTCTGGCCGCCACGCCAGAAAGCGAGCCGTGTCTCATCGGCATGCGGGGCAATCGCATCGTTTGCTCTCCGCTGATGGACTGCGTGAAACAGACCCGCACCGTCGCCGACGCCATCGCTGCCCACGACTACGAAAGGGCGATGGAACTGCGGGGCAGCAGCTTTAAGGCGGCTTTCCGCACCATGCGCACCCTGGTGCGAGCCCTGCCCCATCCCCCGGAACCCGGGCAAAAGCAATTGCGGCTGGCGGTGATGCACTCCGGTGCGCCGGCGCCGGGCATGAACACCGCCGTCCGGGCCGCCGTCCGGCTGGGACTCGACAAGGGCCACGTGATGCTGGGAGTCAAGAATGGAGTCAAGGGCCTGGTCGCCGGCGACATCGAAGAGATGGACTGGATGAGCGTCAACGGCTGGGCGACGATGGGCGGGGCCGAACTGGGCACCAACCGAAAGACTCCCGACGGCAGCGATTTTTACGCCATCGCTCGCAACATCGAAGAACATCGTATCCAGGGGTTGCTGATCATCGGCGGCTGGTCCGGCTATCAGACCGCCTATCGGCTGTATTGCGAGCGAGAGGATTTCCCCACCTTCAACATCCCCATCATCTGCCTGCCGGCCACCATCAACAACAACCTGCCCGGTTCCGAGTTGAGCATCGGCGCCGACACCGCCCTCAACAGCATCATGGAAGCCGTGGACAAGATCAAGCAGTCGGCGGTGGCCTCGCAGCGCTGCTTTGTGGTCGAAGTGATGGGCCGTCACTGCGGCTACCTGGCCCTGATGAGCGGCCTGGCCACCGGCGCCGAACGGGTGTATTTGCACGAAGAAGGCGTAACCCTGAACGATTTGCAGACAGACCTGGATCACCTGGTCACCGGTTTCAAGCAGGGCAAACGGCTGGCCCTGATGATCCGCAACGAACACGCCAACCCGTTCTACACCACGGCTTTTATGGCCGCCCTTTTCGAAGAGGAGGGCAAGGACCTTTTCGACGTGCGCCAGGCCATTCTGGGACATTTGCAACAGGGAGGGGACCCCACCCCCTTCGACCGCATCCAGGCCACTCGCCTGGCGGCCAGGTGCATCGAGTTCCTGATCGAGGAGGCGGGCAAGGCGTCGCCGGCCGGGGCATTCATCGGGCTGGAGGGCGGGCAGATACGATTCCACAACCTGGAAGATTTTCCCCGGATGGTGGACGACCGCTATCAACGCCCCAAAGCGCAGTGGTGGATGAATTTGCGTCCCGTTGCCAGAGTGCTGGCCCAGCCGGGGCCACAAGCGTTTCGGAAGGCGGGCCCCAAGCCGTGACCTTCGGCTGTGGCCGGTCTCCCCTGGCCTTCCGCCAGGACAGGCCGACCGAGCCCCCTAAGCTGTGGCCGGTCTCCCTCAGGCTGTGGCCGATCTCCGACCGAGCCACGACCTTTGGGCACGGTCACAGACCGGCCCGAGCGAAGCTGACCAGGCTGTGGCCGGTCCCGCCTAAGCTGTGGCCGGTCTCCGACCGAGCCTCAGGCTGTGGCCGGTCTCCCTCAGGCTGTGGCCGGTCTCCCTCAGGCTGTGGCCGGCCTCCCTCAGGCTGTGGCCGGCCTCCCTCAGGCTGTGGCCGGTCTCCGACCGAGCCACGACCTTTTCGG
>JAJRXB010000125.1 GCA_024276515.1 Chloroflexota bacterium | reverse complement strand
GAGCTGTGGCCGGTCTCATGACCGCGCCATCCCCCTCTGGCACGGTCGGAGACCGGCCAGAGCAGATCACCCCCCCTCTGGCACGGTCGGAGACCGGCCAGAGCAGATCACCCACCCCTCTGGCACGGTCGGAGACCAGGCCAGAGCAGATCGACCGCGCTACCTCCCTCTGGCAGGTCGGAGACCAGGCCAGAGCAGATCAGATCACCCCCCGGTCTGTTTTGTTGTCCGCCCTCATTTTAGTTGACATATAATCCCAAAGGTGATAAGATAGAACACGATGGTACCGGCTGTCGCCGGTCTGTGCGATGCTGCCAAAGCGGGAGGCCCTGCAAGGAGCGACCCGATGATCTCGCGAAGTCCGTCTTCTCCCTTCTCCCCTGTCCGTCTGTCGCCGCTGCGACGGAGCCCCGCAAGACCAGGGTGGGAGGTTGGGTCTATCTTCTCTCCTGCCTTGGCGGGTCTTTTTCGTCTCGTCTTCGCCGCCCTGGTTGTGGTCGTTCTCCTGGTCCTCTTCGGGGGGTGGGCGCCGGCGACCCCGCCCGATCCCGCCATCGCTGCTGTGCCTCCCGGCCGCACCACCGTCACCACCACGACTATCACCATCCCTGCTCACGTCGTCGAGCCGGCGCTGGTGCAGGAGTTCAACTCAACCTACAACATGCCCTATTACCGCCTCAACCGCGACCGGTACGATCCCGGTCGCGTTGAGGACCGCACCTTCACCCTCATCGTGCTGGAGAACGACTACCTCAAGCTGACCATTCTGCCCGAACTGGGCGGGCGCATCTATCAGGCCATCTTCAAACCTACCGGCAACAACATGTTTTATCAAAACCCGGTGCTCAAGCCCAGCCCGTGGGGGCCGCCGGAGATGGGCTGGTGGCTGGCGGCAGGAGGTATGGAGTGGGGCCTGCCGGTGGAGGAGCACGGCTACGAGTGGGGCACACCCTGGGGTTACGAAATCAGCGACACGGCGGATACCCTGACGGGCACAGGCGGCGTCACCGTCACCGTGTGGGACACCGACGCCAGCGACCGCCTGCGGGCCCGCGTCGCCATCACCCTGCGCGACGGTGAGGCCCTCTTTCGGGTGACGCCTGCCATCGAAAACCCCACCGACCATCCCATCGACTACAAATTCTGGCTGAACGCCATGCTCGCCCCCGGCCCGGCCAACGCGCCCAGCGAGGACCTGCGCATCATCGTGCCCACCGACCAGGTGACGGTCCACTCCACCGGCGACCCGCGTCTGCCCGGTCCGGGGGACGCTATGAGCTGGCCGGAATACAACGGCGTGGACTGGAGTCGCCTGGGGGAATGGCGTCAGTGGTTTGGCTTCTTCCAGCGACCGCAGGCCGCCGGCGACTTTCAGGCGGTTTACGACGAGGGCTACGACGAAGGAGTGGTGCGCACCTACGACAGCCGTGTGGCCCAGGGGGCCAAATTCTTCGCCTTCGGCTGGGGGACCGAGGCCATCCAGCCCGACCTGTACACCGACGACCGCTCCGCCTACGTGGAGATGCACGGCGGCGTAGCCCCCACCTTCGCCGACACGCGCCGATTGGAGCCGGGCCCGCGCATCACCTGGACCGAACAGTGGTATCCGGTGGCCGGGCTGGGCGGGCTGACGTGGGCCAACGCCGACGTGGCTCTGTACCTGGAGGGCAGGCCCGGCGAGGCCCGGTTGCACGTCGCCACCACGCGCCCCCGGTCCGAGGTGCGGATTTTGCTGCTGCGCCGGGACGACGGCACGGTGATCTTCGACGAGACCGTCTCCCAAATCGTGCCCGGCCAGCCCTACCGTTCGCCCTGGATTGGCACGCCGGCCCTCTCCCCGTCGGACCTGGGGGTGCTGGTCTACGCCGGCGACGAGTTGCTGGGGGCCTACCAATACGAGGGTGAGCTTCCTCATCCTCCGGGCACGCCGCTGCCCACGCCGACTCCGGCCCCGGCCTGGAGCGGGCGCGTTTTGCGCCAGGTGTCCATCGGCGGCTGGAGCAGCGTGGTTCGGGTTTGGGTGCGGGGACAATATGGCCTGCCGGTGACGATCCGCTCGGCGGACGGTAGCTGGAGTACGGTCAACACCGTCGGCAGCAAGCCGGAATACGGCGCCGACGCGCTGGAATTTGCGCCTCTCGGCCCTGGCACGTACGTGGTCGAGCCGCAGGGATTGGGTGCGCAGGTGACGGTAGGCCTGTCGCCGGGGGTCGTCGCCGAGATTCTCTTCGAGCGAAGCGCGCCGCCCGGTGCGACGCCGACCGCCACGCCAGTTCCCAGCGGCACGCCGACCAGCACACCGCCGTCTACCATCACGCGCACCCCCGCCCCCACTCCCACCCCTGTCCCTTCGCCAACGGCCACCCTCGTCCCCGGCTGGGTTGGCCGGGAGCTAGACTCTGTCGCCATCCCTGGCTGGAGCAGTGTGGTTCGGGTCTGGGTGCGGGGGCAGGTCGGCCTGCCCGTCACCATCGCGGCCGCAGACGACGGTTGGAGCACGGTCAACGTCGTCGGCAGCAAGCCGGAGTACGGCCCCGACGCCCTGGAGTTTGCGCCGCTGGGGCCGGGTCGCTACACCATCACCCCGCAGGGGCTTGGCGTGAGCCTGACCATTGACCTGTTGCCCGGCCGCATCGCCCAGGTGCTCTTCGAGCAAAGTGGGGTTGGCACGCCGCCCCCCACGCCGACGCCCACCCCCGCGCCGACTCCCACCCCGCCGCCCGGCGCGTGGCGCGTCCGCATCCCCACCAACACCACCATCCCGGGCACCTGGTTTGGCGTGGTCCGGGTCAGCGTGCAGGGACAGGTGGGCACGCTGGTACGCATCTCGTCGGCAGATGGGAGCTGGAGCGTCACCAACCGCACCGGCACCAAGCCGGAATATGGTCCCACCTTCCTGGAATTCGCGCCGCTGGGGGCGGGAACTTACGTCGTCACGGCAGAGGGTATCCCCGTCAGCGCTGCCTTTGAGTTGGGGCAGGGGGGGCTGGCGATAGTGCTGTTTGAGCGGTAGACGGGGTAGACCCTTGCGAAGGTTGCCAAACCCTTCGCAAGGATGGCTTTTGTGGCCCTGACCGCGAGAAATCGCCCTTCGACGAACTCAGGATGATTTCTCGCTGAACCTCAAAATGCCAGATTATTCTTGCACGGCCCCTATGGGACGATGGCCACGGCCTCGATTTCGACGCGAGCGCCCAGCGGCAACGCAGCCACCTGCACTGCCGAGCGGGCTGGGGGCGCGTCGGGGAAGAACTCGGCGTAGACGCCGTTCATCGCCTTAAACTCACCGATGTCGGCCAGAAAGACGGTGGTCTTCACCACGTGGGTCAGCGAGGCGCCGGCCGCTTCCAGCACGGCGCTCAGATTGGTCAACACCTGGCGGGTTTGGGCTTCGATGTCGTCGGCGACCATCTGCCCGGTGGCCGGGTCGAGGGCGATTTGCCCGGCGGTGAAGACGAAGTCGCCCACGCGGACGGCCTGAGAGTAGGGGCCAACAGCGGCCGGGGCTTTGTCGGTGGCAATGATTTCTCGATCCATTGGCTAGCTCCTGAACTTTGATTGATTTGAGGTTTTGCATTATACCATATCAACCTGCTACCAGGAAAGGAGTCGCGTTATGGCGGGTGATGAATTGCACGAGAAGTATGCTCCCATTATGCGCTTTTCGCGGGGAGAGCGTTTCTTCCCGATGTCGGTGGACGACTTTCTGACCTATTCGGCTCTTTACGTCAAAGACAAAGGGATACCGGTCATCCCCAGGGGGGAAGTCACCCTCGACGACCTGGCCATCCAGGATAGCTCTCAGGAGACGTTTCTCCGCTCGGTGGCTGTCGGTCCCCTCGATGGGGTAGAGGTGGCCAGCAAATGGGGGGTGGAAGCCATCTATCTGATCTACGAGTGGTCTCAGAATCCGGTCGCCACCTGGACCGAGGCCTGGGCCCGCAGCACCTACGACTGGTTCAGCGAAAAGACCAAAGCGGCAACTCAGCTTTTTTGGTGGAACAAGTTGCTGTTGCCCAAGACCCACGCCGACGAGAAAGATGGTGTCCGAGAAGAGTTACCCCGGTTCGACCTTCCGCCGGAAGTGAGAGAATCGGCCATCGAAAGCTACGAGGCCAGTCAGGGTAGAGAGCGGAATTATACCTATTATTATCGAACGATGCGCCAGGCCGGCTACCTGGATTTGCAATATTGGTTCTTTTACGCCTATAATGACTGGGCCAGTGGTTACGGCGGGTTCAATGATCACGAGGGGGACTGGGAGGGCTTTCACGTCTTCTTCGAACTCGATGGCGGGAATCGTCCCATCGAACCGCCGGCTTACGTGTGCTATCTGGGACACAACTCGCGGATTACCAAGCCCTGGACTCATCCCGAGGTGGAGAAGGTGGGGACGCACCCCGTCATCTACGTGGCAGCCGGCTCCCACGCCAGCTATCCCGAAGCCAAAGAATATCCGTTGGTGGCGCTCTACAATTTGATAGACTACGCCACCGGAGAGTCGTTCACGCTGGATCACGGGGGGTGGCGGAGTCGGATCAATCTGGAGACGCTTCCCTGGCTTTCCACCTATCCAGGCTCGTGGGGAACGCGCTATTGGCTGTCGCTGGCGTGGGCCCAGAAGACGTTAGGGGCGCTGGCGTCGTCCATCTCCGGCGAGGTGGATCTGCCGGGTGTCAGCGCGCCCCGGGGCCCCAGATTCAGCGATGAGGGGAGCGAGCGTGAGACCTGGCGCGACCCTGTGTCGTTCGCCGGAATCGCGTAACTATGCCCGCGTGATAGGGTTATAATAGACGATTATTCCCTTTGCCTGGATGGTCATCTCCTGGTTACTACT
>JAJRXB010000124.1 GCA_024276515.1 Chloroflexota bacterium | reverse complement strand
TAAACATTTTCAAGCGTTTGGAGCGGTACGTTTAGGGGATACCCCCGTTGGCTTGCATCGCTCCCGGCCCCGTGCTATACTGGCAATCGTTAGGCTCCTTGCTCCCGTCGGGTCTGTGACCCGACGGGAGCAAGGAGGCAGCGGAACCCCTGCGAAGGTTTCGTGATGGATTTCAAGCCGAAAACGTTACTACTCAGCCCCCCATCCCCCTAACCCCCTTCCCCCCAGCGGCGGGAAGGGGGAAACAGGAGAGCGGGTGGGGTAGGAGGTGGGGCATGACAATGGTGTTGAACTCGGTCCGTCGCTGGACGTGGCCTCTGTTGGCCGGGCTGGTGGTGATCCTGGCCCTGCTTCTCTGGTTTTCGCCCGCCGAACGGACGCTGGGCCAGACGGTGAAGCTGGTCTACCTGCATGGCGCGCTGGTGCGGACGGCAATGGTTCTCTTCGTCGTCAGCCTGCCGGTCAACCTGGTGGCGATGGTCAGCGGGCGCAGGGGTTGGCTGACCTGGGGAAAGGCGCTTGTTTGGACGGCGATCCTCATCTGGCTGGCCCACACTTTCTTCAGCATGATCACCACCTACGCGGCGTGGGGCGTGTTCATCGCCTGGTTTGAACCCCGTACCCGGTTCACCTTTGCCCTGGCGGTCGTGGGGGTGGTCGTCATCGCTGTCGTCCAGTTGGTGGACATCCCTCGCTTTTCGGCGCTGGCCTTCGCTTTGCTGGCCGGGCTGACGTTGATCCTGGCTCCGCATCTGGGTGTCGTCCAGCATCCTCTCAACCCTATCAGAGCATCTCCATCCAATACTATTCGAGCCTTTTACACCGCGATCCTGGTCGTTTCTCTGGCGATAGGTGGGTTGCTTGCCACCTGGCTGCAGGCCAGGCTCGCCCGTGGCTCGTAGGGGCAGACCTGTGTGTCTGCCCTGGGCGAACACGTATCATCCTGGCACGGGAAAGTTTTTAGTGCCTTTCCAATGAAATTCTTGTACAAAAAGTGAAGATTTCTCTGCCGGGATTGGGGGATGAGGGGATTTTCCCAATTTTCGTCTCCTAATCCCCCAATCCCGGCCCTGCTTGGTTAAAGAAGTCTGGTTTGGCGAACCCGATGTTGGGAATGCCGCGCCCCTACTGTTGACGGAGGAATGAATCTTGAAAATCGTCACCACCGAAGAGATGCGACGCATTGAAATAGCCGCCGACGCCGGCGGTTTAACCTTTGACCAGATGATGGAAAACGCCGGCCGCGCCGTGGCCCAGGCCGTTGACGAATGGGTCGGGGCCGGGGGGACGCAGGTGCTGGTGTTGGTGGGACCGGGCAACAACGGCGGCGACGGGTTGGTCGCTGCGCGTCACCTGGCCGAGATGGGGGCGACCGTTACCCTGTACGTTTGGAAGCGCAAGACGGAAGGGGACAAAAACTGGGAGCTGGCCCAGGACCGCGACATCCCGGCCACGCTGATGGCCGACGACGCCAAATTGGATAAATTGGGCGCGTTGCTGGCCCAGACCGACGTGGTGATAGATGCTCTGCTGGGGACCGGCGTCAGCCGCCCCATCGAAGGAGACCTGAAACGGCTGCTCGACCAGGCCCGGGCGGTGATAGATCGGCGGCGCCGGCCGACCGACGGGCCGCTGGTCGCCCCGGCCGGGGGAGAGGTGCAGGCAGACCCGCCGGTCGTCGTCGCCCTCGACGTGCCTTCGGGACTCAACAGCGACACCGGAGCCCTCGACCCGGCGGCCCTGCCCGCCGACCTGACAGTGACGCTGGCCGCCGTCAAGCGGGGACACATCCTCTTCCCCGGCGCCGGGGCCGTTGGGGTGCTGGTGGTCGGCGACATCGGCATCCCGGAGGAACTGTACGCCGACATCGCGCTGGAGATGGCTACGCCGGCCCAGATCGCCGGCCTGCTGCCCGATCGTCCGGCCGGCGCGCACAAAGGGACTTTCGGCAAGGCGTTGGTCGTCGCCGGGTCGGTCAATTACACCGGCGCCGCCTACCTGTCGGCGGGTTCGGCCACGCGGGTGGGCACGGGACTGGTCACGCTGGCGCCGCCCCAGGCCATCTATCCCATCGTCGCCGCCCGGCTGGCCGAAGCCACCTATCTGCTGTTGCCCCACGATATGGGGGTGTTGGCCCCCGATGCAGCCAAGGTTTTGTCGGAGAGGCTGGACGATTACGACGCTTTGCTGCTCGGCCCTGGTTTCGGCCAGGAGAAGCCGACGGAGGAATTTTTGAGTCAGTTGCTCGGCGGGCAAAAGGCCATTCGCAAACATCACGTGGGATTTATTCACGACGAGGAGTCGGAGGAAAAGGAGGGGGAAGAAGTCGAGGGCATCACACTTCCGCCGCTGGTGGTCGACGCCGACGGCCTCAATCTGCTGGCGAAAACCGACCAGTGGTGGCGACAGCTCCCGCCGGAGACGATCCTCACCCCGCACCCAGGCGAGATGGCGCGCCTGATCGGCTGCAAAACAACAGAGGTGCAATCCGACCGCATCGGCTGTGCCGTCGAGATGTCGGCCCAATGGGGACACGTGGTGGTGTTGAAGGGAGCTTACACCCTGGTTGCCGCGCCGGACGGGCGGGTGGTGGTCCTGCCTTTTGCCAACCCGGCGATGGCTACCGCCGGCAGCGGCGACGTGCTGGCCGGGGCCATCGTCGGCATGCGGGCCCAGGGGTTGGCTCCCTTTGAGGCGGCGCTGGTGGGGGCGTATCTCCACGGCCTGGCCGGCGAATTGGCCCGCGACGTCCTGGGCGACGCCGGCGTGGTGGCAGGTGACTTGATGGGCATGCTGCCGCTGGCCATCCGTCGGTTGAAGGGGGAATAACCTTGTCCCGAATCACTGCGTCGGACGGCTTAATAGATTGGTTGTTGAGCGGGCCTCCGTGGGTTGAATACCGCACACGTGTAGATTTGCTTGATCAGTCGGAAGATGCCCCTGAAGTCAGGAGATCTCGTGGCGCAATGTTGGCACATCCCCAAGTCAGGATGCTGGTCGAAGAGTTGGGGGAATGGCCCGGCCCAATTCTCAAGTCGCATAAGTCGGCAGGGCATCTCTTGCATAAACTGGTCTTCGTTGCCGAATTGGGCTTCCGTGCAGACGACTCAGGTATCTCGAACGTCATTCATCGGATCCAGACTCATCAATCGAAAGAAGGCCCATTTCAGATATTGGTGAATGTCAGTCCAAAATATGGCGGGACGGGCGAAGATCAGTTTGTGTGGATGCTGTGCGATGCGCCGTTAGTTCTGTACGCGTTGAGTAAGTTCGGCCTGGATGACTTCCAACAAGTGCGGAATGCTACAGAATACCTGGTCGGGCTGGTGCGGGAGAATGGATGGCCGTGTGCTGTTGCACCAGAGCTAGGCAAGTTTCGGGGGCCGGGGCGCAAATCCGATCCCTGTCCTTACGCAAACTTGCTCATGCTCAAGCTGTTGGTGCGGTTTCCAGAATATCATTCCAGCCACAGCGTTCAAACTGGCGTGGAAACGCTGCTGTCTTTGTGGGGACAGCGCAAAGAGCGACGACCGTACTTGTTTGCTATGGGGAGTGGATTTGAGAAACTCAAAGCGCCGATGATTTGGCATGACATTTTGCACGTCGCTGATGTGCTTACTCGGATCACTTGGGCTTGTGACGATAGCCGTTTGCTAGAGATGATAGACATCATCCAAAGCAAGGCAGATGGTAATGGTCGTTTTACCGCCGAGTCGGTTTGGCGCGATTGGAAAGGATGGGATTTTGGGCAGAAGCGTGAGCCATCTCGATGGCTCACATTGGTTGCGCACCGAATATTGAGACGGGTGAAAGGATATTCGTATCCTAACCACCGGTCAGATCATTTACGCAACAGCCACCCCAGCACCAACTCCACCACCCCGAACCCGAAATACAAGGGGGGCAGGTGATGCCGGCCTGGCCCTCAAACTGGCGTTACCCGACGTGTTGCAGACCCGGTTGTCGGGGGGTGGTCGTCCGGCTGTGGGAGGCGCCGGCCCTGTGGGCCTACGAGACGACCTCGACCGTGTGCAAAAAGGAGGTAAACGATGGATCCAGTATCGGCTATGGGGAACGTCGCGGGAGATGGCAGTCGCAGCGATGTGCACATTGGCGGGGAGTGAATGAGCGACGACCGCGCCCGGCTGGGGGCAGAACTGACCAAGATCGAAAGGGCGATTGCGCGGCGTCCCGGCGGGGCTTTGCTCGTCGTCGGCCGGGTGACGGCCGCGATGAAACGTAGAGGCCAAACAAGAGGCGACGGCGGGATTCGAACCCGCGATGGGGGTTTTGCAGACCCCTGCCTTAACCACTTGGCTACGTCGCCGAGAAAATACGGAAAGAAAACGCCCCCATTAAGAGGGATTTCTCTTCAATTGTTCTTTATTTTACCATATGTTCCAATGTAACGTCAAATTAAGGGTAGGGCAATCGCATTTAAATTGGAGATGGGGTAGAATTCTCCCCGAAATCAGACATTGATTTTTGGAGGAGAAGGATGCGATTAATCCCAACACCAATTGCGAGTATCAGTGAG
>JAJRXB010000123.1 GCA_024276515.1 Chloroflexota bacterium | reverse complement strand
GACCCGACGGTTCCGGCCCGTCAAAGACGCGGGTCGCACCTGTGCCGCACCCCAGGTGCATCCGTGCCGGGCACTTCGGCAGGCAGACCCGCTTTGAGCAAATACAAGGGCAAGGCGCTTGCTTCGTAACCAGGCACTTACGCCTTGATGCACTAGCTTACCGGCGGGTTGATGATCCAATGGCGCTCTAGCCCCTCAACCCGGTCAAAATCCGTGTCGTCGGACGCAATAGCAGTCAGGCCCAAGCGCTGGATGATTGCCACATGCAGCGCATCACGAGGCAGCAATGCGAATGCTCTGATGTTGTCCAGCATCTTGTCGAAATCGGTCGTTTCCACGCCGACGGGGTCCAGATGAGGCAACCTCATGAGTTCGCGCATCGCCGTCTCGATCTCATAGCTGTGAGCGGCAATCACTCCAGTTGGATCCTCTCGCAGTGCATCGAGGGGATTGCGGCCCGTGGTGTCCTTTATCCGTGCCAGCAATAGCCGATAGAACAATTCGTCCAGCGCCGGGATACCAACGAAAGCCACTATCTCTCCTCGTATCACCCGCTCCAGAAAGGCCTTTATCGTGGGCAGGTGAGACGGATCGCTCCTGAGATACATATACAACACGTTGGTGTCCACGTAGATAGGGCCACCAGATACTTCATCGAGTTTCATACAAGCCGCCGATTTTCAGATGAAAGTCGTACTCCGTGGCAGGCTCTTGACCCAGGCATCCGGCCAACTCTTCTAATGCCTTTTCCGGGTTCGGCGTGGACTTGGGGAGGATGCGAATCTCCCCCTCCTGAATGATGAGGCGTAGGCGTCCGCCCAGGTTGGCAGCCCCCAGAGTTTCCTGGTCAACGACCAGGTCTCCATCTGTCACGACCTCTATTTCTTTAACTATCATACAACTTATCCTCCCGTCAGATCCGCCTTAATCTCTATCTGTCAACAGAATGGTAGCAGAAGTGGCCGTCTCCGTCAACCGATTTCTGCCAGCGCTGCTACCAGCCGGTCTATTTGCTCGCGGGTGTTCATCTCGGTGACGCAGATGAGCATCTCGTTTTCGGCGTGCGGGTAGTCTTGCTGCAGGTCGTAGCCGCCCAGAATGCCCTTTTCCAGCAGCGCGGCGTTGATTTCGGCCACCGGGCGAGGACACCTGACCGGAAACTCGTTGAAGAAGGGGGCGTAGCGAAGTGCCCTATGGGTATTCACGACCCGGTAGCCATCCAGCCTGTCAATTTCGGCGGCGGCGTAGTGGGCCTTGTGATAGCACAACTCGGCGACGGTTCGCAGTCCCCGCTTGCCCATGTAGGCCAGATACATACCGGCCATCAGCGCGATCAGGCCTTGATTGGTGCAGATGTTGCTGGTGGCCTTTTCGCGGCGGATGTGCTGCTCGCGGGGGGTGAGGGTCAGCACGTAGCCGCGCCGCCCCTGGATGTCGGTCGTCTCGCCCACCAGCCGGCCCGGCATCTTGCGGACGTACTTTTCGCGGGCGGCGAAGACGCCCAGATACGGCCCGCCGAAGTTGAGCCCGGCCCCCAGTGGCTGCCCCTCGGCCACCACGATGTCGGCGCCGTAATCGCCGGGGGGCTTGAGCAATCCCAGGCTGATGATGGGGTTGGCGACGACCACCAGCAGCGCGCCGGCCGCGTGGACCGCGTCGGCCAGGCCGTCCACGGCCATCAGTTCGCCGAAGAAGTTGGGGTTCTGGATGATGAGGCAGGCGGTGGCGTCGTCCAACATCCCCTTCAGGTCGTCCAGATTGTTGCGCAGATTCTGGTCGCCGACGATGGTCACCTGGTCGCCGGGCAGATAGGTGCGCAGCACTTGTCGGTATTGGGGGTGGACCGAGGGGGAGACGACGATCTTGCGTCGCTTGCCGCGCGACACGTTGACGGCCATAATGGCTGCCTCGGCCATCGAGGTGGCGCCGTCGTAGTGGCTGGCGTTGACCACGTCCATGCCGGTCAATTCGACGATCATGCTCTGGTATTCAAAGATGGCCTGGAGCGTTCCCTGGCTCACCTCCGGCTGATAGGGCGTGTAGGCGGTGGCGAACTCCCCTCGCCCGGCCAGGTAGGGGATGACGCTGGGCACGAAGTGGTGATACGCCCCGGCGCCGAGGAAGGTGGCGAAGCCCCGCTTGCGCGGGACAAGGCAGCCGGTGGAACTGTTCTTCAGGGCCATCGCGTACAGTTCGTCCAGAATTTCCATTTCCGAGACGGCTTTGGGCAGCTTGAGCGGGGGGAAGCGATGCGATTCAGGAACGTCGTGGAACAACTCTTCCACCGAGGCGACGCCGATGGTTTTCAGCATCTCGCGCCGGTCGGCATCGGTATTGGGCAGGTATGGCATAGTCACACTCCTGAGGCAACAGATTGCTCGTAGGCCTCCGGCGAGAGCAGATCGTCCCACTCGCCGGGGTCGGACGGTTTGAATTTGATCATCCAGCCCTCGCCGTAGGGGTCTTCGTTGACGATTTCGGGCGAGTCTTCCAGGGCGTCGTTGGTTTCGACGATTTCGCCCCCCATCGGCATGTACAGGTCCGAGGCGGCTTTGACCGACTCGATCACGCCGAAGACTTCGCCCTTGTCGAGGCTTTGGCCCACCTCCGGCAATTCCACGTAGACCACGTCCGACAATTCCTCCTGGGCGTGGTCGGTGATGCCGCAGACGATGAGGTCATCTTCCTGACGGGCCCATTCGTGGGTTTCTGCATAACGTGCGTTGGGGTCGAGTTTCATAGTTCCGGTACCTCCTCCAATGTCTATTTGGCAATGTCGCGTTTATTGCGTACTGCGTGGTGCGTGGTGCGTGGCGGATGCAAAATACGAAGTACGCAATACGCAATACGCACTAGCGCCGATAAGCCGGCACATAGAACGGCCGCTTGACGATTTTGGCTCTTTTCGGTTTGTTTCGGATGACGATCTCGATT
>JAJRXB010000122.1 GCA_024276515.1 Chloroflexota bacterium | reverse complement strand
TACTCGTCAAACAACCCCGCCAGGCGGATGAACCAGCGCGCATGCCGGCCGTGGTCGAGCCAGATCCACTCCCGGCCGAGACCGCTCGCCCTCGCGGCATCGACTTCCTCTGCGAACCCCAGCCCGTGGGTCTCCACGTGGAGCACCACGTCCCGGCCGAGATCCTCCCTGACCACCCGCAACAGGCTCTCAAGGAGGCCCCCGTCGCGATCCGCTCCCGCAGGCACCCGGAAGTCCGCCAGGCTCGCCCTCCGGAACCGGATCCTCCCCACCGCCACCTCGCCGAGATAAAGGGGCAGGGCCGTCGGGCCCACAATGAAGGTCGCGAGCGCCCCACAGTTCTCGTACACCGCAACCCGGCCCAGGCCCGCCCGATCCGGCCCCGCCAGCCAGACCGGATCGGAGTAGAGGCGCCGGGGCCGCGCCGGATCCGAGAGTTCGTCGCTGAGTTGGACCCACAGGGCAAACTCGTCTTCCCTATCCAGTTGCAGCCGGCGCCACATCTCACACCTCCCCTGAGCACGTACGCGGCAAAGCAGCCTCGTGGGTTTTCCTAGGCACCGGCGCCTACCTTGCTCTCAGTTCCCGCAACCGCGACTGTAACGCAGCCGCGCGGTTGGTCTGTTTGAGGCCCAGCTCCAAGATCTCCACCGCCTCCTTGAGATCACCTTTCTCTTCCGCGATCTTCGACAACAGGAGATAGGCTTGTGGGTAGGTGCTCCTCACCTTGATCGCTTCAAAGAGCTCTTGGAGGGCTTTCTGCACCTCTCCCAACTGCCACTCCGCCGTCGCCTTTTGGACCAGTGCCTCGTAGTAAAGCTCTTTGTTCCACTTTTTCCAATAGCCTTGCACGTATTCAAACTCTCTAATGGCTGCTTTCAATGTGGCTCGTTGTCCTCCGGTGAGATTTCCAGACTCGTCCACCCGCTTTCCTTCCAATTCGACGGACAACCAATACCGCCGCATGCGGTTGAGGCCTGCACAGTAGTGATGCATATGGCCAAAAACATTCTTCCCAAAAAAGTTCTGCCATTGCAATACTTCTGCCCTAATATCTCCGGGCAACGACTCCAGTTTTTTTCCTTGAATCTGCCTTCTAGCCCAGCAATAACGTGGCAAAAAGGGTACTTCGTCATCAAGTGGCCAGGGCAGGTTCAAGCGCAACACATCCTGCTCCGCCCTCGCTTCAGGCGGGCTCAAAAACGCAACACCGACACCTGCCAGTAAACTCACGAGCATGACGAAAATGCCGCGAGAAATCGTCCATCGCATACCCGGCACTCCTGGTTTCGTGGGCCCCAGTCCCGCTGGAACCCGGATCAAGCCCACTCGCCGCCGGTCCGCATCGACAGGGCCTTCAAGGAAGTCTTTGCCCCCCAACGGTCCCCGAGTCGGTCTCCCAAGGGTGTCGTGGGAGGACATCGTTCGGGCGTGGAATCGGGCGCGGGAGACGACGCGCCCGTTTCGGGACCTGTATCGGAAGCGCTCCGGCGCGGAAGGCACGATCAGCGAGCTCAAACGGGCCCACGGGCCGGGCCGGGTGTGGACCCGGGGCAGGGATCGGGTGACGATGGCGGTGTACTTCAAGGTGGTGGCGTGCAACGTAAAGCGCTTTGCACAGTGGTGGTGTGCCCAGGCGCCGGCCCTTGGAGGGGCGCAGTGTGCCCTGCCCACGCCAACCCAAGGGAAACACAGGAGGAACGTACGCTCTATTAGCTTTCACGTGAAGGTCCCCGCATTCCGGCTGAGCTCTTCCACGGGCACCACCTGTGTCGGCCCCTCGCTGGACGGACTCAGTCACCGCAGGTGCTCCGGGCACCGCATCGGCTTGTTGCCAACCGACGGTGGATGAGTTGGGCTCTCGGGGCTTTTTTCAGGGGCATCAACAATAGACTCCACAGAAGGGCCCCTTGCTTCATGCCTTTCCTTCCTCTCGCGGCTGCCCATATTCCAGCCTCAGGGCTAGGGCCATTAGCCGTTTTGGGGATCACAAATCAGGCCCCTGCTTGGTTGTAGCTATCCATATGCGCCGCATTTCCGCCCACGGTAAACAACTCTTTAAGAACCCAACAGCGTTTTCCCGGCCGCCATACCTCCGGAACCCGCGGGCATACCACCGCCTTGCCAACGATCTCTGATTCAAATTCAGGTAATGGTAACCCATCTCTGCATGAAGATTACGCAACCGAACATTTAAACGATCACGAGGCAGCCGCACCAAGTCGCAGCTCAAGTCACTACTACGGTCCTCTAACACCTTTATCGTATCCTCCAAAAACCTTATTCGTTGACTAGTGACTCCATACCCATGTTTTCTATACGCAGACAGCGACCTGTCGAGGTATAGCGCTTCCGTATGTGATAAAATTCGCAGCCAAAGATCCAAATCCTCGGCAACCACCACATCTTCTCTGAAATTTATCTGAACACCTGCCATGTCAGAGCGCAACAGAACCGTACAAGTGCAACACGCCACATACGCTGTGGCCAAAAACGAGAGCAGAGAAAAGTTGAGCTTGTAAATATGTTTTTCTACTCCATAGACTTGGATGCGATCTTCCCTGAGGAAACCCAGATCCGACAAGAAGGCCGCCCTGAGTACTTCACCGAATTCGTCGACCGTTGCAAAATCATGGAACACCATCCCGCAAT
>JAJRXB010000121.1 GCA_024276515.1 Chloroflexota bacterium | reverse complement strand
TGGCCTCAACCTTCAAAGCCATTTCGCCAAGCTGTGGCTCTGAGCGGAACTCCACATATACCGTCACCCTTTTTCCTATGTCTTCCTGTTCAAAAGTACGAATTCGCTGTTGAAGGAGCCCTTATTTGAAAGGTATTGGGGTTAAGCCCCGAAGCGAGATTCCAGCACTTGCGTCGTACAGCGAGTATGGTTACAATGGAGTGTGGCTAAAATTTATGGGTAGTGACGACTTCAGTCGTTCCTGGCGACTGAAGTCGCTACTACCTTCAACAGATTTTAGCCAGACTCGTTACAATTAGAGGATCGAACGTCGAATCGGAGGTGGCAGGCGAAGTGGACCGTCCCTCAAAAACCAAGCCCTGGAGCGACATTGATCTCAACCGCTGGCGCGATTACGATCACGTGCTGACCGACAGTCTGTGGCTCTTTTCCAGTCGGGCCAGCGGTGATGGTCACAAGCTGGATTATCACGGCAATTTCATCCCTCAAATCGTCACCCAAACCCTCACCCGCTACACTAAGGCGGGTGAGGTTGTATTGGATGTGTTTCTGGGCTCTGGCACGTCGGCTATTGAGGCGCTCAATCTCGGTCGGCGCTGCATTGGGGTGGAACTGAAGCCCGACTTGATTGAGTACGTGCGTGGCAAGCTGCCGGCCGACAGGCTGGGCACCGACGTGCACCTCATCGTCGGCGATAGCACAAGCCAGGCCACCACCGACGCTGTCCGCGCTGCGCTGACCGCGATGGGTGAGACTCACGCGCACCTGTTGATGTTGCATCCCCCTTACCACGACATCATCCATTTTTCCGATCGTGCCAGCGATCTCTCAAATGCCCCCGACACCGACGCTTTTCTCGATATGTTCGAAACCGTTGCCCGCCGCGGCTACGATCTGCTGGCTCCTGGTCGCTTCGCCGTGTTGGTCATCGGCGATAAGTACGAAAAGGGGGAGTTGATTCCACTGGGCTTTTGGTGTATGGAGCGCGTCAACCGGGTTGGCTTTAAGACAAAGGCTATCGTGGTGAAAAACATCGAGGGTAACGAACGGGGCAAGGGGCGGTCGAATAATTTGTGGCGCTACCGGGCGCTGGCCGGGGGATATTACATCTTCAAACACGAATATGTCATCATCTTCCGCAAACCAGAACGGTAGCGGGTGATGGGTCGGGGCCGGGTCATTCCGGTGAAGGGAATCATGGGTGATTTGATCCGTCGCGAACTGAACAAGCTCGACGCTTTGCCGCCGTGGGGTCGCCGCCAGGGTGATGAGTGGGACCACCTGAGCGATTTCATCTATCGGGTGAAGACGCTCGAGGGTCTCCGTCGCCAGGCACGGGCTCGGGCCCATGCTGAGGGGTTGGACGTTCAGTCCTTTCTGGCCTATACTGTCCGCCGCTGGTACAATCACCACACCCACCAGCAAGTCCTGGACATCATTTGCGCTCATCCCAGCGTCCGCCGCGAGTCGAACGCCCGCCACCCGACGATTGACTTTTATCTGCGCGATCTGCCCTTTGATCTCAAGCTTAGCCGCTTTCCCCGCGCTTATCCCTATGATCTGGACTACGCCCTGGCCTACCCGGCCGACCTGGCTAACTGGCAATACCGCAACCAATCGCAGCAGCGACGCTATCACATAGGTAATCGCCTCTTCGTCGTGTTCCACGACCGCGCGAACCCTGCCGACACGTGGCGGCTGCGCCGTGACTTTCCCCGCCTGGAGTCGATCATCCACAATTTCCTGGATGCTCCCCACCTCGTTGGGGCCGATTTCGTGGACAAGGGGGGAGAGCGGCGGCGACCGTGGGCCGGCGTTATCTTCTGCGTCATTTGACAGACTGGACAAATTCGCTTACAATCTGTCAGACTTTGTAGACGGCACAGTGGGTGATGGATATGACGAGCGAAGTGTCTCCTGTTCATTCCTTCCGGCTGGATCAAGCCGGCCTGGCCCGCCTCTTCGGGGAACTGGAAGCGCAAATTATGGATGCCGTGTGGCACCTGGAAGACGCCACTGTGCAAGACGTGTGCAATCATCTGGGCGACGTCAACTACAAGACGATTATGACCGTGATGAACCGTCTGGTTCAGAAAGGGGCGCTGACCCGTCGCCGACGAGGTCGGGCCTTTGTCTACCGCCCGTGTGCTGATCGTGACGCCTTTCTGGCCGGCGTCTTCCGGAACGTGGCTCAGGGACTGCTGGGGGACTTCGGCGAACTGGCCCTGGCCCAGATTGTGGAGACGGCCAGCGAGGTAGACCCGGCCTTGCTGGACGAGTTGGAGCAAATGATCCAGAAGAAACGGGAGGAGGCAACCCGTGACGGCGACGGCTAAACCTTCCCTGCGGCAGGCTGAACGGGGCAAGTTCTCCGGCCGGTGTGCCTCCGAGACTTTCCTGGCGTTGGTCGTCGGTGGCGCGGTCCTGGTCGTCGGCGCGACGCTGGTCAGTTTGTGGCGCGCGCCAGAACTGGTTGCCCGGATCGTGCGCATCTGCCAGACGGGGTGGGCGGCCGGGGTCGAGTATCTTCTACCCCTTGCCGCGCTCGTCGTCCCGGCCATTCTGGTCGCCGGCTTGCTCCGGGGCACCCTCAGTCTGGGGCGGCAGTGGTGGCTGACCCGCCGCCATTTGCAGCGATTGGGTGCGCTCTCGCGCCCGGCTCCCCGGCGGCTGAGAGAGGTGGCGGAAAGGGCAGGGATTGGTCGGCGAATCGCGTTCGTCGTTTCGGGCCAACCTTTCGCCTTCTGCGGGGGCCTTTGGCAGCCTCGCGTGTGGGCCAGCGCCGGGTTGCTGGAATGCCTGGATGACGACGAGTTGGCGGCCGTTTTGCGCCACGAAGCTCATCACCTTCATCGGCGCGACCCGTTACGCCTGCTGGCGGTGCGGGCCGTGCGCGACGCCCTTTTCTTTCTGCCGGTAGTCCGCGACCTGAGTTGGTGGTACGAGCTCGAGCAGGAAATCTGCGCCGACCGGGCGGCCGGGGAGGTTTTGCCCCTGGCCAGTGCCCTGCACAAGCTGCTGGTGTCGGGCAGCGACCGGGCAGGGCCGGGCACGGTTGCCCTCAGCGGGCTGAGCGTGACCGAAGCCCGGGTTCGGCAACTCCTCCGGCCCGAGAGTCGCCCCAGAATGACGTTGCTCCGACCGTCGGTGATGGCCAGCCTGGCCGTGGTGCTGGTGATGCTGGGCCTGGCGTTGGCCCCGATCGGGTCCCTGACGCCACACCCGGTCGTCGAAACCTGCAACGCAGGGCAGTGGATCTCTATCCCGGCCACGTTCATTCGCTGACAGGACTTACGCAGTTGAATGCTCGGAGGGGGTTTGTAACCCCCGGTTGGAGTGCAAAACGCCTCTTGGGGAACTAAAACGCAGGTTACAAACCTGCTTCGAGCATAACTGTGTAAGTGTAACCATTCACCTTTTATTTTTTTGTGTTTTGCCCTTACCCTTTGTAAGACTCCGTTGAAAATCAGGAGAGGTCGAGACGAATGAACCTTCAAGAAGATGACGTGAAACGTCCTGCAACCAAACCGACGAGGGCGTGGATAACCCCCCTGGCGACCCTCGTCGCCGGGCTGGTCATCGGGGTGCTGATCGGCTATGCGGGCCGTCCGCTGGTGACGCCCCAGCCTTTGAGCCCCACGCCTGTCGCCCCGGCGAGTGGTGCCGATCCACCTGCTGCCGGCGACGCCACCCCATCTGCCCGCAACGCCGACGTGTCCAGCCTGATGGAGGCCGTGGTCGCTCAGACCCGGCACTTCAAGGGAGACCCCAACGCCCCTGTCACCATCGTCGAGTTCGGCGACTTTCAATGACCGTACTGCGGGCGATTCGCCGCTGGCGCGGGGCGCCAGATCGACGAGGTATACGTGCAGACAGGAGTGGTCCGCCTGGGCTATCAGCATTTTGCCTTCCTGGGACCGGAGTCGCAGTGGGCAGCCGAGGCCAGCGAGTGCGCCGCCGACCAGGGGGCCTTCTGGCCCTATCACGACCGGCTGTTCGACCGTCAGGCAGGCGAGAACCGGGGTGCCTTCAGCAAGGACAAGCTCAAGCAGTTTGCGGCTGACCTGGGGCTGGACACGGCAGCCTTCAACGCCTGCCTGGATTCGGGCAAATACACCTCCCTGGTCCGCACCGAGACGGCGACGATCCAGTCGCTGGGGGTGAGGGGCACGCCGGCCTTCCTGATCAACGGCCGGCCCCTGGTGGGGGCTCAGCCCTTTGAGGTGTTTCAGCAGATCATCGAGGCAGAAATCGGAGGGAACGATGAGTGAACGGGCCGTGGTGACCGGTCGCACCCGCGACCTGGTGATCCTGATTGACCGGCTGCTCCTGGGACTGGCGCGCCATTGGCTGCTGGTCGTCAACACCTTGTTGGGCCTGTACGTCGGCCTGGCGGTGTTGGCCCCGGCTTTGATGGCGATTGGTTTCACCGGTCTGGGCCGGGCGATCTATCTCTTCTTCGCCTTCCAGTGCCACCAGTTGCCGCAGCGGTCGTACTATCTCTTCAGCCAGGCCGGCGGCATCCAGACCTATTCGCTGGACCGGGTGCTCGCCTGGGGAGCCAACCCCGGCAACCTGCGAGCCTTCGTGGGCAACCCGGAGATCGGCTTCAAGGTGGCCATCGCCCACCGGCTGACGGCCATCCACACCGCTCTGTTCGTGGGCGGGCTGTTGTGGGGGGCGGTCGGGCGGCGGCTGCCTCGATTGAGCCCGCTGGGCTTTCTGCTGCTCCTCCTGCCGATGGCCCTCGACGGCGGCAGCCACGTGGTCAGCGAGATCACCCGCCTGGGCTTCCGGGAGAGCAACGCCTGGGCCGTGTGGCTGACCGGAGGGCTCTTCCCCTCGTCCTTCTACGTGGGGACGACGGTCGGCACGCTGAACTGGCTGCTGCGGACCGTGACCGGGTCGCTGTTTGGGTTGGCGACGGTCTGGTTTGCCTTCCCCTACCTGGCCGAGGGCTTCGGCGACCTTCGCCATCAACTCGAGCCCAAACTCCGGAGAGCCGGGGTAATCCGATGACGATGCCTCTCAGGTCAACGACTGGCCGCAATAGGGGCAGTGTTGCCAGTCGGCCTGGGTGGGGCGACCGCAGCTTGGGCAGGAGCCGGCCGCGGGCGGCGTCGGCGGGCTGGCCTGGGACGGGCCACTGACGGCGCGGGCCAGCCAGACGATCCCGACCACCAGCAGGGCCAAAAAGCCCAAAGGCACAAGCCACATCAGGAGCATCCCCAGCCAGCCGAAGAGGGGAAATCCCCAACTCGTCACGCCTGCGCCTGCGTCGGAGCACGGCACGGGTGCAAATGTCGTCCCGTGCCCCATCATTCCATAACGCCCCATCATCCCGTAGCCGCCGAAGCTCCCCAGCAGGCTGACGCCGATGACGACGACCAGCAATACGACGATGGCGAACACGCCAACTTGTGTCCAGTTTACTTTGTTCATTGCAATCCTCCTCGCGTGTGATGTGTGTGATACGTGTGAATGGAGGGGAGGGTTTCCAAACCCGCCCCCTCCATTCGTCCAGCCGGATGTTATTCGTGCTCCTCCGTCATACCGACGAAATCGCCGTGCCAGGTGTGATGCCAGACCTGGCCGGTGAAGCCGTTCACGCTCAACATCCCTACGACCTGACCGACTTCGGCGAGCTCAGCCGAGCCGTCTCGCAGGATGTGCAGGGTGTAGTAGCCGTAGAAGGGGTCGGCGTGGTCGTCGGCGGTCAGGCCAGAACCGGTCCGGTCCAGGTAGGCCTGGGCTGCCTGTATCGCCTCATCGGGGCCGACGGTCATCTCGCCCGTCGGCGGGCGGTAGTAGCCGTAGCCGCCCATCATACCGCCGTAGCCGCCCATGTGCCCGTATTTGGTGTTCCACATCATATTGGGGCCGGGCTCGGGGTGGATGGCGCCGGTGATCGGGTCAATGAGGATCTCAAAGGCGCCAATGCCGGTCTCCTCTTCTATTACCTGGGCGTAGAAGCCGTTGCTGAACTCCATCACCTCGGCCAGGGCCAGAGCTTGCTCTGAGCCTGCCGAAGGGTCAGGATCCCCGTAGGCAGCCAGGTATTGCTCGACCGTCTCGGTCGCCTGATCCAGGGTGAGGCGCTCCCCATCGGTGGGCACACCGTAGCCCCAGCCATCCATGCCGGGGCAGGTGCCGGAGCCGTAGGGCAGGGTGTCGGTGACGCCGGTGGTGGGGGCCAGGCCGTAGCCCCGGCCACCCATCATGTCGCCATAGCCACCCATCATACCGCCGTAGCTCCCTGTCATGCCGGAGCCCATCCCCATCCAGCCGTCCTGTGACCCCCACGGGCCCGGTCCCTGGGCCAGGGCGGTGCCGACCACCAGAGCCACCAACAGCACGCCGACCAGCACGGCGGCGGCGATCAACGCGGTCCACTGCTTCCAATTGCTATTCATCGAAAAAACCTCCATATCCTGTGATGTGTTTGATTGGTCTACCCCCAGGATAGCGGAGGTTTGTGAACGGATTGTGAACGCAAGGTAAAGTTTTGGTGTGCGAAGCCATCAAACGTGCGGTGGCGGCCGGGGCTCTTGCCACGTCGGTGGTCAATCACCTCACGCCTCGACGCGATAGTTGCGCATCAGGCCCTGGTCTTCGTGTTCCAGATTGTGACAGTGGTACAGATACAGCCCGGTAAAGTCTTCAAATTTGAGCAGCACTTTAACGCTCTCGCCGGGCATCAGCAATACCACGTCTTTCCAACCTTCGTCCACGTAGCCGCCGCTCACCGTTTCCCACGCCTCGCGGAAGCCGGACTGTATCTGGCGTTCCACTACCTGAAATTGCAAATCGTGGACGTGCATTGGGTGAACCATTGCCATCCCGCCCCCCATCATACCCCTTCCGCCGCCACTGCTGGCCGGATTGACAAATTCCCATAGTTCCAGGGTGTTCAGCTTGACGATTTCGTCATCGGCGACACCCGTCATCTCAAAAGTGCGCCCGTTGAGCGTCCAGGTCATTCGCTGCATCCCCAGGGTAAAGGTGCGAGGATTGTCGGCATTGATCGCATCGGCCAGTTGATAGCGGGCAATCGTGGAGAGGCGTTCCGGCAAAGAGGGATTTTCGCGGGCTTCGCGCTCGATGCGGACCCGCAGCGTGGTAAACTCCGCGCCGTTGGGCACAGACGCGCCGCCGCCCATCATCCCCGTCGGCGAAGCGCCGGTGAAGGGAAGGCTCTGCAGGCGCAGTTCGCTCCCCAGGGGCCATTGGCTAAAATCTACCCACAACTCCACCCGTTCGCCGGGGCTGATGACCACGTAATCGCGCTGTACCGGCTTTTCCAGCAAGCCGCCGTCGGTGGCGATGACAGTCAGCGGTGTGCCGTCTTGCCAACCCAGCTTATAAATGCGAGAGTTGGAGCCGTTGAGAAAGCGCAGCCGGTAAGCGCGGTTCTCCACCGATAATTCGTAATCGGGTTTGCCGTTGATCAGCAGGCGATTGCCCAAAAAGCCCATCATCCGGTCCATCATTCCGTTGGGCAGGTACACAAGCTGGTTGTTGCCGTCAATCACCCGGTCTTGCAGCACCAGCGGGACGTCGTACTCGCCGGCAGGGAGCCCGGCGGCTTCTTCCTCCTCGTCCGAAACCAAAAACAGCCCGGCCATTCCGTTGTACACTTGCGGCCCGGTTTGCCCGTGCGGGTGAGGGTGGTACCAGTACATCCCGGCCCGGTTGGCGATTTCGAACTCATAAGTGTAGCTCTGACCGGGATCAACGGCAAAGCGAGGATGCCCGTCCATCACGTCGGGCACGTGCAGGCCGTGCCAGTGAACGATGGAGGGTTGCGGGATTTCGTTGCTGTAGTTGATGCGAATTTTCTGCCCTTTTTTCACCCGAAAGATGGGGCCGAGGTAAGAATCCGGGATGTCAACCAGGCTGTTAGGATCGCCGTTCAATACTTCGCCCCGGTAGCTCCAGACCGCGCTCTCTTTGCCGGGGAAGATAGCGGCTTTGCCCGGCGCGGCTCTGAGGGCAAATTCTACGTCTACGGGCGTGTTGGAGGGGGCAAACGTTGACGTCGGCAAGATAGTTGCGCTCGTAGAGGTTGCGGCGGCACCTCCGATGGCAGTGGCCGCAGGGTTGGAGGCGCAGGCGCTCAACAACCCGCTTAAGCCGCCGGTCGCCAGGGCTACCGCGCCCCAGCCCGACCGGCGCAGAAAGTTTCTTCGAGAGAGATTTAATTGGTTCATTATTTTCCTTTCCTGAAATTGTTTGGGTGTGTTTCATCTCAGTTGGGGTGCGGAATTTATTCTGTTTTTTGGGCTGTTGGCAGAATGAATTCTGCACTCCAGCCTGTCACCTCAACTCATTTGAAACACACCCAAATTGTTTTCGATTGAGGTTGCTCCATTTGAACCCCACTTTTATCAAGTGTAAGCGTTTTTCGTGAAGCTAACATGATGGTTTCTTAAAGATTGTGTAAAGATTGCAGCAAGGTTGGCCCAGAATTCTCGCCAGCGAAAGGGCCCTGCCTTGTTCGATAAAGCGAGAGGGATGATTCCACCTCGATCGCTCCGCCGGCGGCCTGGACGGCGACAGGCCATTTTGCCTATACCCCACCGGGCAAAATGGCGCTGTTGCCGGGGGGTGAACGGGGCTATACTGGGTGCAGATGATGAGTATTGTGCCGGACGAAAGGCAATTGCCCATGGATTACACCGTGCGCGTGGACCGTCCCAGCGAGCAGGTGATCCCGGAACTGGTGAACGCCCTGGAACGCCGGGACCTGCGCGTGATGATCACCTTCGACCTGCAACTGGCCCGCGCCCACCAGGTGGATTGTCACTGTCCCCACCACGGCACGGAGGAATGCACCTGCCAGTACGCAGTGCTGCTGGTCTATGGTCAGAAGCAGGGGAGTGGAGTCTATCGCACCGTCACCGTCCACGGCCGGGATGGGGAGGTGTGGCTCAGTCTGCTGCAGAGCCCCACTCTGCCCGCCGAGGTGCGGTCGGCCCACGAAGCCCTGGGCAAGGAACTGCTGGATATTCTCCTGGGACTGGTGGGCATAGTACACCCGCAGGTGGCAGAGACAGACGAGGTCGGGTGTGCCCCTGAGAGCGGGGCCTGAATAAAATGACCGGCACTTTTGTCGCTATTTCTAGCATCGGCAGTCTCCCTCTTGAGTGTTGTTGCCGAGGCTCTTGCAATTTTCACCGCGAAGACGCCAAGAGCGCAAAGAAAGACGTTACTACTCAGGCATAAGACTTCGGAAGTCTCACAGACATTCTATCCGGCAACTTTTGACGCGATTTCGAGCTTAATTTTTGCCTGCGAAAGCTCAACCGGAGACTTACGAAGTCTGATCGGGTACGGTCTGAGCGAAAAGGGGAGGTACACGATACGTTATGTGGTGTCACCTGTTGTTGATGTCGCCCGTCATCGGGCTGGGGTTGTTTCTGATTATGCCCTGGACCGTCGCTCTGCCGTTGTACCTGGCTGTCATCGCCCTGTCCTTCTGGCTGTACTTTAAGATCATGAAGAGCACCCAGAGGCCGGTGACCACCGGGAGCGAGGGCCTGTTGGGGCAGGTGGCCGAACTCGGCCCAGACGGCAGCCTGAGGGTGAGGGGTGAGCGCTGGCTGATCGCCGGGCGTGATGGTCTGTCGCCGGGCCGGCGGGTGCGCATCGTGGGACTCAGAGGGCTGCGCCTCGAGGTGCAACCGGTGGAGGACGATGCATAATCGGCGGGGCGACAGACCGTCTGGAGCAGGGGCGAGGCATTCCGACCGGGCGCATTTCAGTTTTATGGCGGATTTTGTGCCAGGGCACAAACGCGGTTGAAACCGCTCCTGCAGGCCTGACGGCCAGGCGTCCACCTCCCGTGGACGCCAGCGCGTCGGCGCAGGCCGACGCCTCGGC
>JAJRXB010000120.1 GCA_024276515.1 Chloroflexota bacterium | reverse complement strand
TTACGCACTTGACACTTGAGACTTCGGAAGTCCGCCAAAGCACTTTTGCCGACAGAGTTGCTGCGCACCGCAAGGCAATCCTGCCGGGTGAAACCCCCTTCGCAGACTTCCGAAGTCTGGTGAATTGATCACTGCGTAAGTGCTGTCAATAAAATGCTTACTCAAAACTTGAGGATGTGTGGAAGTCGATGAGGTCGTCTTTTAAGGTGTCTCGCGCGCTGAAGCGGGTCGAAGCCATCGTCGAAACTGCGCTTCGAACTCTGCGCGAAGTCATCTATGGGATGACCGTTTACGATTGGGTGCACGAGCTAGAAAAAGCTCGGCACGAGCAGGAGCGTCTTTTTACCCTCATCATTTATGGTGATCTGTTGGGAGTCCCCATCTTGCCGCCGTACTACACACTGCGGCTGCTTCCCTTTATGGTGCCAACTTTTGAGAACTGGCGACGTAGCATGCTACGCGAGCGAGACCTTACCGATCTCATAGATCAGGAGATCGGTTGATCGAAGTTTTGTAATTATTCGCCTGCTCTTCAAAATGTCGGCTTTTCTCTGCCGGGATTAGAAGATTAGGAGATTGACTCCACTGAAAAAAGTCAGCAGATTGAGCGGATGGAGCGGATTATTATAGATTTTTCGGCTAAAATCTGCTTAATCCGCTGACAATTTCTAAGAATTTGGATACCTGTGGCCTCGTCATTGCCTTTTTTCAGGAGAGTCGGAGATTTAATCAATCAATATCTGTGGAGGTATGCGTTATGTCTGAAGAAGAGCGGAACATCCTGAAGAAAATAGGCCGGTCTACCGTTGAGTTTATCTACGGCATGGCCGGCCACGATATGACTCGCTTTGCTTTGAAGACGCGGGGCAGCATGGAGCACCTGTTCATCCTCATCACAATGGGCGATCTGCTGGGCGTGCCCATCCTGCCACCTTATTACTCGTTGCGATTGCTCCCCTACGTCGTACCCCAGATTTCGACCTGGAAGCGGCGTATGCTGCGCGAAAAAGACCTGACCGACGCATTGGCGTAGAAGGGATAGCCTTATGTCACTGGCACGCATCTTCGATCGATACCCTGAACGACGTTACATCATGTTCGGCGGCAAGGGCGGTCTGGGCAAAACGACTTTCTCGGCTGCTACGGCCTACTATCTGGCCAAAAAAGGCTACAAAGTGCTGGTCTTTTCCGTAGACCCTCAGGCCTCTCTCTCCGACATCTTTGAGCGCGACATCTTTGGTCAGGGAGCAGTGGAGATTATGCCCAACCTCTACGCTCAAGAAATTGACGCGGATCGGCATATCAAGGAATATCAAGACGAAATCCGTCAAAAGATCTACGACATGTACGGCCTGGACGAAATCCCCGAAGAGATCGAAAGTTACATCCAGGCAGCAGCGGCCGAACCGGCGATGGAGGAGAGCGCCATCTTCGATCAGGTAGTGGACATCGTCCTCAGCGCCGAATATGATTACTACATTTACGACCTGGTCCCCCTCGGTCATGCGTTGTATTATCTGAGCATGGCCAGCGTGTATGACGAGTGGATTGATAAAATCACCAAGCTGCGCCAGGAGATGGAGGAATACAGCAAGGTTGCTTCGCTCATCAAGCGCGAAGAAGAGACCGAAGAGGACATGATCCTCAAAGAGCTGCTGGACATCAAATATCGCATCAACACCTCCTCTGGCATCCTGACCGACAAAGAGAAAACGGCCTTCTTCTTCGTCATCATCCCCGAAGAGATGGCCCTGCTCGACACCCAAAAGGCGGCCGGACTCTTTGCCAAGTATCAGGTGCCCCTCAGTGGCTACGTGGTCAACCGCGTCATCCCGCCCGAACTGGGCCGGCAAAACATCCCCGACTATCTGCGTCACCGGCTGGAAATGCAAGAAACCTATCTGAAGCGAATCGACGAACTCTTTGGCGATCAGGTGTTAGCCCGTATCCCAGAGTTCGAGCGCGACGTTACCGGATTGCCGATGATCGAAAGATGGCCGAGGCGATGTTTGGCCCAATCCCTGAAGCCGCCCCCGCCAAGTCCTCGTAGGGAGTAGTGAGAGGATAAAAGGAGTCTTGTGATGATTGAGAAGCCCATGCAGCAATTTCTGGCAGAGCACCCTCGCCTCAAATATACGTTCTTCGGCGGGAAGGGGGGTGTGGGAAAGACGGTGCTGGCCGGTGCTATGGCCTTGTGGCTTGCCCGGCAAGGCAAGCGAACATTGCTGGCCTCCACCAACCCGGTTCATAGCCTCTCCAGCTTGCTCGATCAGGACGTGTTTGGCAAACCCACCCCGGTGACGGGCGCGCCCAACTTGATGGCCTACGAGATAGACACGCGAGATACCATCGAGCGGTCGAAGCAAGAAATTCGCGAAAAAATCAGTTGGTTCCTGAAATTTGCCGACATCAAAACCAGGGCCGACGAATTCGTCGAGTCGGCGACGATGAACCCTGCTTTTGAAGAATCTGCCATGTTTGAGAACATGATAGACCTGATGTTCGAGGACGAATACGAGGTGTACGTCTTCGACACCGCCCCCACGGCCAACGCTCGCCGCTTGCTGGGGATGTCGTCGGTCTACTCGATGTGGGTCAACAAGATGGTCAAGAGTCGCGAAGAGGCCAGGTCGCTGCGCGAGATGCTCTCGTACAGCAAGAAGAAGGAGGAAAAGGACCCCCTGATGGAATACCTGCTCAACTTGCGGGAACGAATGCAGCACGCCAAAGAGTTGCTGACCGACCCGGAGTTGACCGCCTTCTTCTTCGTCACCCTGCCTGAGGCACTGCCCATTGCCGTCATCACCCGCTTCATCAATTGGTTCAACGACTTTGGCATCCCCGTGGGCGGGGTGGTGGTCAATATGCTGATTGACGAGGAGAGCGTGGCCGACGATGCTCCCGATTTTGTGAAAAACCGGGTGATCATGCAGGCCAAATATATGGACGAAATCTGGAAGACCTTCGACGGCGACGTGCGAGCTATCGTCCCTCTCTTCGAGACAGAAGTTCGCGGAGTAGATATGTTGCAGCGCACGGCCGACCGACTTTTCGCTTGAGGGTCAGGAGGAGTTTCGCACGAAGATGCCCTTGACATAAAGCAGGTCGAGGGCATCTTCGTGCATCTGAGGATTGCGTATGAACTCTTATCTGGTAATCGCCACCATCGGTTTGTTTTACATCGTCATTGTTGGGGGCATGTCTGTGCTTCGGCGCGAAGGCTTGTCGAATCAATTTGCCTTCGAGGTGTTGGGCATCATAGTGTTGGTCGAGGCCGGCGCTCTGCTGACCGGGACCACCGTCAACCCGATTCTATTCCTGGTTTTGGTCTACCTTCTTTCAATGCGTGCCCGGTTGCTGGCAGACCTGGCCAATCTGCTGTCGGCGCGGGGCCGGCAGCGGGATGCCATCTCGCTGTTGCAATTGGCCCTGCGCCTGTTTCCCGACCGGATCACCCGGCTGATTGTGCTGGTCAACATGGGAATCGTTCAGCTCCGTCGCCAGAATCCGTCGAGTGCCCAGGCGCTATTGGAGTCGGTGTTGGAAGAGGCCAAAGGCGGGGGGCTGGGCGTTAAATACGAGGCGGCGTGTCGTTATAACCTGGGGCTGGCCCTTCAGCGACAGGGCAAAGAGGCCGAAGCCGTTCGCCAGTTCAACGAGACCATCGAGTCGTTCCCGAACTCGGTATACAGCAAGGCGGCCGAGCGGGCGTTGGAGCAACGTCGGCGCAGGCAACGCAAGGCGGACGAAGCCAAGACGGGATGAGCAAGCCTTCCCGTTACTTATAGCCTGGTCGTAACGACCGGGCTTTTTCTTTAAAACTTAACCACGAGTCTGGGATAAACCTTGCGAAGGTTTTGTGGCGGGTTTCGAGCCGAAAATGCCTTTGCCCACGGGAAGTTGCTCCACACGTCAAAACGGCTGGCAACCTTCGCAAGGGTGGCCGGGCAGTTTCTTTGAAACTTAACCACGCAGAATGCGTATATGCATCAGAAGGAAATTTGCCAAAGTCTAACACACAATGTAATGTAATGGCCGATGCGTAGATTAAATTCCCTTGCTTTGCGAAATCTGTGGAGCCGCAAGCTCCGCACCCTGATCACCGGCTTTGGGATTGTGCTGGGCGTGGCCACGGTGCTGGCTTTTGGCGTCACCAACGCCACGGTTGAGAACTCGCTGAACGACTTCTTTTCGCAGACGTCCGGCGACGCCGATCTGACCATATCCAGCAGCGATCGGGGCCAGACTTTCCGTGAGCGCGCTATGCGTCGGGTGGCCAATTTTCCCGGCGTGACGCTGGCGGTCGGCAGCTTGTGGAGGGGGGCAGACGTTCGTTTGCCCGAAGAGAACGAGCGTATCACCCTGGTGGGAATAGATCCCAACGCCGACCCGCAGGTGCGCAGCTACAAGCTGGCCGAGGGTCGCCTGATAGATGACACCGATCGCACGTACACCATCGTGCTGGTAACAACCTTCGCCGAAGACAACGGCATCCGCCTGGGCGATGACCTGGAGATTGACATGGGGGGCGGACGTGTCGAAGCGTTCGAGGTCGTTGGGCTGCTGAAGAGCGAGGGGACGGCTCGTCTCAACAATGGGGCTATCGGCTTTTTGCGCCTGGACGTGGCTCAGAATTTGTTCGATGAAGGCAACCGATTGAGCCAGGTAGACGTGGTGGTGTCGCCTGCGATTGCCACCGACAGCGACGCGCTGGATCGTTTCAAAGAATCCCTGGCCGCTTACATGGGTGACGATTACACCGTCACCTACCCGGAAGCTATCGGACAGGCCATCACCGACAGTATGGCCGGGCTGCGGGCTGGCCTGGCAGTCTTCAGCACTATCGCCCTCTTTGTGGGGGCGATGCTCATCTACAACACCTTTTCGATGACCATCGCCGAGCGGACGGCGGAGATCGGCATCCTTCGCGCCATCGGTGCCACCCGGCGCCAGATTCTCCGGCTGGTGCTGATCGAAGCCGGATTGATGGGCTTCCTCGGCTCGATGTTGGGGTTGGGGTTGGGGATTTTCCTCGCCATTCCGTTGGTGCAGATGTTCGCCCAGGGCTTCGGCGGCATCCCCCTTGAGCGTTTCACCGTGCCGCCGGCCTCGGTGGTCCAGGCCGTGCTGGTGGGCACTATCGTCACCTTGTTGGCAGCCTTTATTCCCGCCTGGCAGGCCGGACGGATCTCCCCGGTGGAGGCGATGCGGGTTCGCGCCGAGACTCACCAGGGTTTTATCACCCGTCATGGCTGGAAAATTGGCCTGGTGCTGATGAGCTTCTCGCTGAGCAACGTCATCCTCAATGCCCTGTCGTCGCCCGTTCTGTGGTTGGTTCCCTCGCTGGAGAATGGAAACCTGGCCGCCTTCCGCAGCGGGTTGTCGGCGGTCCTGCTCGTGATCGGCCTCGTCACCATGGCCCCTCGCTTTTGGACGACCGTGTTGCGCCTGGGGGGGCGGCGCTGGGAAGGTATGCAACGCCGCATTGCCGTCTGGGCACAGAATCGCTACTTCAACTTTTTTGCCGAAGGGGGCTGGGTCATCGGCCTGATGCTGTTGACGCAAGGGGTCGCCAATCTCACCCGTCTCCCGGATTACCTGCCCGACGCTTCATTCTTCATCCTGATGTTCACCGGCGGCACGCTGGTGGTGCCGGTCACCATCCAGTTGCTGGAGAAGATCACCCGGCACGTTTTGTCGCTCCTGTATGGCCCGGCGGGAGGATTGGGCAGCCGCAACCTGGGCCGGGCCCGGGGACGGACCAGCCTGACCGTCGGGGTGCTGATGGTTGGCGCGACGATGACCATCGCCATTGGCTCAATACAGGCCGCTTTCGACGGCGCTCTCAACGATTGGGTAGATAGCACCCTCGGCGGCGATTTGACGGTGGAATCTGAGCGGGGGCAGCCGATTGAATTCGCCAACCAGTTGATGACCATATCCGGCGTGGAACTGGCAACTCCTCTCAACGTGATCGACACGCAGATGACCGGCGTGACCAAAGGCGACGGTTTTTCGCCCGGAGACGACTCTCTTGGCTTTCAAGTGGTAGACCTGCCCGCCTATCGGCAGGTGGCCGGCTTTCAATTTGCGGAAGGGGCCGGGCACGAAGACGAGATCCTGGCTCGCCTGGCCCAGGGCGACGCCGTGCTCATCTCCAGCGTGCTCAGCGACAAATACGACGTCCACCCCGGCGATTCGGTCCGGATACGCACTCGCCGGGGCGAGCGCGATTTTGAGGTGGCAGGGGTCGTCAACAGTTTTATGTGGGGTGGCAACAGCGTCATTGGTATTTGGAGTGACGGGGAGCGGTATCTGGGAACCAACCGGACCTGGGTCTTCTTGATCAAACTGTCACCAGGCGCCGACGCCGAGGCTGTGCAGCGAGACATCGAGACACGCCTGCGGCGCTACGGTGACTTCGAGGTCAAGTCGGCCGTCGAGTTCCGCGAAACCATCATCCAGGACGTCAGCAACTTTATGGCCATCTTCAACATAGTGGTTTACATCGCGGTGCTGGTGGCCGGACTGGGCGTCGTCAACACAATGACGATGAACATCCTGGAACGGGTGCGCGAAATCGGCATGCTGCGCTCCATCGGGATGACGCGGGGGCAGGTTGGGCGAATGGTGCTGGCCGAAGCCGCGGCGATGGGCGTCATCGGCGGCGCGTTTGGCCTGGGCATCGGCTGGCTCATCGCCGAGGATATGGTGGTGGGCATGAGCCAGGGAAGCGGCTGGCAATTTGATTACATCTTCCCCACCACCGCCTTCGTCAGCGCGGCCATCATCTCCCTGGTGATCTCGCAATTGGCCGCCCTTTACCCCGTGTGGCGAGCGGGCGGTATGCGCATTGTGGAAGCGATTCAGCATGAGTGAGTCAACGAATCAGCGAATCAGCGATTTGCTGACTCGCTGACTCGCTGATTTTTGGTCAACGGAGAAACGACAAATGAAACGAACCATCGTCATTTTTGTTATCATCGCTGTGCTGGCGGGCGCCGGGTTTTTTGGCTATCAGCAATTCCTGGCCCCCGTCGAGCCGACGCCGACGCCCGAGGTGGCCGTCAACCCTCAGTCGGCTTTGCCGGAGGTGGTCTCGGCCGAAGGGTTTGTGGTGCCCGCCCGCGATACCGAGCTGGCTTTCCAGGTCGGTGGGCGGGTGGTTGAGGTTTTGGTGGCCGAGGGGGACTCGGTGGCGGCAGGGCAGGTGTTGGCCCGTCTCGACAGCACCGATCAACAGAAAGCGGTGGCCCAGGCCGAGGCCGGGGTGGCCCAGGCGGAGGCCGGGGTGAAGCAGGCCGAAGCGACTCTCGCCGGTGCACAGGCTCAGTTGGCTCAGGTCAAGGCCGGTCCCACCGAAGAAATCATCGCTCAGGCCGAGGCCGCTGTGCAAACAGCCCAGGCCCAGCTCAACCAACTCCTGGCCGGCGCGCGCCCTGAGGACGTCCAGGCGGCGGCTGCCAATTTGCTCAAAGCCGAGGCCGCCGTGCGCCAGGCTCAGGCTGCCTACGACGAGATCGCCTGGGCCGGCGAAGTGGGCGAAACTCCCCAGGCGCTGGCGTTGGAGCAGGCCACTTTGGACTACGAGGCGGCTAAAGCGCAGTACGAGCGTCTCGTCAACGGCCCCACCGCCGAGGAGATTGCCGTCGCCCGGGCCGGAGTTGCCGAGGCCGAGGCAGCGCTGGCGGCCGCCAAAGCTGGCCCCACCGCCGAGGCGATTGCCGTCGCCGAGGCAGGAGTGGCCCAGGCTGAGGCGGGGATGGCCGAAGCCCAGGCGGCTGTGGCCTCGGCCCAGGCAACGTTGGACACTGCCAAAGCGGCCCTGGCTCACTTCGATCTGACAGCCCCTTTTCCCGGCACAGTTGGCCGCGTGGGCGTGGCGGTGGGTGAGTTTGCAGCTCCCGGCGTGCCCGTCATCAGCCTGGGCGATACTTCGGCCTGGTACGTGGAGACCGACGATCTGAGCGAGGTAGACGTGGTCCAGGTGGCCGTCGGCCAGTCGGTGAGAGTGACGGTGGATGCCATCCCCGACCGGGAGTTTCGGGGCGTCGTGACCGAGGTCGCCCCTCGCTCCGAAACCAAACGGGGCGACGTAACTTACACTGTCACCATCGAACTGACCGACGCCGGCGATGCTCCTCTGCGCTGGGGGATGACCGCTTTCGTGGACATCAATGTGGAATAAGTTGGGCGCACCTTGAATTCTTGGGACACGCTCGATAGGGGTTGGTCTTGGACCACCCCTATCTCTGTTTGGGGGGCATTTGCCCTACTATGGTCATTCCGAGGAGCGAAGTGACGAGGAATCTCCAGTTACGGTAGCCAATTAAGCCTAAACCGGGGATTCTTCGCTCCCTGCGGTCGCTCAGAATGACATAATCTGAAATGTCAACACGCCCTAGACTCGAACAGGCAAGTTGCTTGCGAACTCCTCTTATCGTGTGTTATAATAATGTGCGCGAGGGATCGAAAGCGAGAGACTTGAGCGTGAATCCCAGGTCAACAAAACTCTTGCGTTGCTAAGCGAGGTCATCAACTTGATTCGGCCATTTCGTCTGCGTGATATAGGTCTGGTGATACGTCTTCAACGGGATGGCGTGCTGTTGGATTTGGAAACGTGTCTCACCCGCCCGCAGTCTCCTCTGAGCACGGCGGTGATTTCTTCGCTTTTGCTCTCTCGAACCGGCACTGTCACCTACATCATCAATCAGAAGGAAGAGAACGGACACCTGTTGGGCCTGGCCCAAATGCGGCAACGGCCGGGACGCCCTGAGTACGTGGTCATCTTCATTGCCCCGACACTGACCGCAGGAAATGGGACACACGCCATCTGGCAACGCCTGCTGGCTTATTTAAGCGTGAAGGCAGGGGAGCGGGGAGGACAACGGCTCTACGCCGGCCTGCCCTCTGATGGCGAAGAATATCAGATCTTCCGACACGTGGGGTTTACCGCTTACGCTCAAGAAGAAGTGTTCGAGTTGATGTCGCCCCCTGCGCGCCTGGATGGAGTTGAGCCGATTCCGTTGCGTCGCCAGCGGAGTCGTGATAGTTGGGGGCTTCAGCAACTCTATGCCACGGTCACGCCGCGTGCTGTGCAAAACGCAGAGGGATCGGCTCAGGCACAGTGGGAGTTGAGCCGGCGCAGGTGGGGGGCATATCCGCAGCGTCGGGGCTACGTGTGGGAAAGCCGGGGCGAAATTTGGGCCGCGCTTCAAATTCGCTCCAGCCGTACCGGGCACTGGCTGCGCATGCTCCTCCACCCCGATGCGTTGGATCAGGCTGACGCATTGGTGGCAGCCGCTTTGTCTCACGTCCGTTGTGGCCCCGGTCAAAAGCTTTATTGCGCAGTACGAACGTATGAGGCAGGCATCCCGGCGGCGCTGACTGCGTGGGGCTTCCAGTCGGTCGGTAGTCAAACCCTGGTGGTGAAACACACCACAGTCTGGGCGCGTGAGCCGGCGGCTCAGTTGGTTCCCGCGTTAGAAGGACACACCGAAAGGCCGTCGCCGGTACCTCAATCCAAAGCCTTGTCAACCCGGCAGAAACAACGCGACGGTCATCATCGAAGCGATCTCACAGCGCTGCTTTGAGCATTGTGGCAACGAGGGTAAGTCAACATCCTATGCAGCTTAAAATCACTGATGATTTGGCAGATCTGCTGAACGTGCTTCCGCCTCACGTAAGAGAGGCGCTGAAACAGGCCAACCGAGGAGATGAATTAATCGAAGTAGTCCTCGATTTGGGGCGCAAGCCCGCAGCTCGTTTCACAGATGGGGAGCTGACGCTCAGCGAAACAGAAATCACCCGCGACGACATCGCCTACGTGGTGGAACGTATTGGCCAGTTCACCGAGGACAATCGCGCCGGCATCGAGCGCACGTTGCACCGCATTTCGGCCATTCGCAACCGGCAGGGCGACATCGTGGGCTTGACCTGCCGGGTGGGACGGGCGGTCTACGGCACGATTGACATAATTCAAGACATCATCGAGTCGGGGCAGAACATCTTGTTGCTGGGCCGGCCGGGTGTGGGTAAAACCACGCTCTTGCGCGAGGCCGCCCGGGTGCTGGCCGAAAAGAAGCGGGTGATCGTTGTGGATACCTCCAACGAAATAGCCGGCGATGGCGACATTCCCCATCCGGCCATTGGGCGGGCGCGTCGTATGCAGGTGGCCACCCCCAGCCTTCAGCACGAGGTGATGATCGAGGCGGTGGAAAATCACATGCCGGAGGTGGTCATCATCGACGAGATCGGGCGCGAATTGGAAGCGGAGGCTGCCCGCACCATCGCCGAGCGGGGCGTGCAACTGGTAGGCACCGCTCACGGCAACACGTTGGAGAACCTGTTGATGAACCCCACCCTGTGCGACCTGGTTGGCGGCATCGATAGCGTGACCCTGTCCGACGAGGAAGCGCGCCGGCGGGGCACGCAAAAGACGGTGCTGGAGCGCAAAGCGCCGCCCACCTTCGACGTGTTGGTGGAGATTCAGGACCGTCAGACGATGGCCGTGCATCACGACGTAGCTCGTGCCGTGGATGCTTTCCTGCGGGGCCGTCCCCTGCCCGCCGAAATTCGTTACCGCGATGAACATGGGGCGGTCAAAATCGAAATGACCACCCTGAGCAAGCCGGGACCCGCCAAAGCCCCCACACCCCCCATGGAGGCGGAACTCGGCGAGTTGCCGCCGGTCCGCGAAATGGTCCGCATTTATCCCTACGGTGTCAGCCAAAATCGGCTGCGCCAGGCGGCTCGCAGTCTGCGCCTGCCGGTGCGCCTGGTAGACGATGTGCGTCAGGCCGACGTGTTGATGACCCTCAAGAACTACTATCGCAAGCGTCCGCAGCCCATCACCGAGGCCGAGCGGATGGGGGTGCCGGTCTACGTGCTGCGGTCCAACACCGTCACCCAGATGGAATCCTGTCTGGCCGACATCTTTGCGCTGACTCCCGAAGAGATGGACCCTCTTGCCGTGGCGATGCGCGAGACGCAGGAGGCCATCCGCAAAGTGCTGGCCGGGTCGCGCTCGGTGGAACTGTCGCCGCAAGCGGCCAACATCCGCCGCCATCAGCACGAATTGGCCCGCAAGTTCAACCTGATTTCGCACAGCCGAGGCCGCGAACCGCAACGCCGGGTGCGTATCTACAGGGAGTGAGGGAAAGCTTATGAGCGTCACCCTTGACCCCAGGTTACGAACTGAAGAAATAACACCTGACCTTATTCAGTACATCGTCGAGAGGATCGTGCAGGCAGTCAACCCGGCCAGGATCATCGTATTTGGCTCGCAAGCCAGGAACGAAGAGAAAGCAGGCAGCGACCTTGACCTGTTTATCATCAACGACACACACCGACCAAACCGGGTAGTGAGACAGACCATCGAGCGATTGCTCTTTGGACGGCGTTTTGGAATAGACATCATCGTGCGCACACCAGCCGAGGTGGCGGCCAACTTGTCCGACGGCAACCCATTTTACGTCTGGGATATATTTGGCGAAGGAAAAGTCCTTTATGACCGAGAGCGGGCGACGTCCCGTCGAAACACCTAAAGAATGGCTCCGGTTCGCCGATGAAAATCTGCGTGTTGCAGAGCATGAGCTAGCTTACGAGATTCCTGCATATCATACCGTCTGCTTTCTCGCTCAGAGTGCAGCGGAGAAATTTCTCAAGGGATACCTCATTGCTCAAGGATGGAAGCTGCAACGGACACACGATATTGTAGCCCTTTTGGGGATGTGTGTAGACTATGATGGTGCTTTCGCTGATCTAATGGAAAGGGGCGCAGTATTGAATGAGTACATCGTGGCCGGTCGCTATCCGGGCGACTTGTCCTTCGAAAGCATTGGCCGTGGTGAGGCAGAAGAAGCAGTGAGCATCGCTCAGCTAATTAAAGCGACGGTCCTCGAAAAACTGGCGAAAGGACCAGGGGAATAGCCTTCTATATGTCTTTGTTCATTACCTTTGAGGGGCCCGATGGCAGCGGCAAGACCACCCAGATCAGCCTGCTGGCGGAGCATCTGCGGGCGATGGGGCACGATGTGCTCATCACCCGCGAGCCGGGCGGCACCTCCATCGGCGATCAGATTCGGACTGTGCTGCACGACGTCAAAAACGTGGAGATGATGGGGGAGACCGAATTCTTGCTCTACTCCGCTTCGCGGGCCCAGCTTGTGCGAGAAGTGCTCCAACCTCACCTGGCGCGGGGGGGCACGGTGCTGTGTGATCGTTTTGCCGACTCAAGCATGGCCTACCAGGGATATGGCCGAGAGTTAGACCTGGAAGCGATACGTCTCATCACGCAATTCGCCACCGGAGGCCTCACCCCTCACCTGACTATTTACCTGGATCTGCCCGTAGAAGTGGGAATCCAGCGGAAGCAGACTGCCTACGTTGCCCAGGCTGGCGAGTGGAATCGACTCGATCGACAAACTTTAGACTTTCACCGTCGGGTGCGTCAGGGCTATCTGAAAATGGCCCGGGCCGAGCCCGACCGTTGGCTGGTGATTGATGCCACCCAGTCTATTGACGACACCCAGGCCGCCATCCGTGCGCGGTTGAAGACTTTGCTCTCATCGGTCAGAAAGGTGAGGACTGCATGAAACTTGTTATGAGCATCGTGAACAACGAAGATGCCCGGACGCTCATCGATGCACTGATGCGACACGGTTATCGAGCGACGGTGATCAGTACGACGGGTGGCTTTTTGCGCGAGGGCAATGCCACCATTTTTGTTGGCACAGAAGACGAAAAAATTGAAGATGTGCTGGGCATCATCCGCGAGAGTTGTCACACCCGCACTCAATATGTGAATCCATTGCCCCCGGTGATAGAGCCTGGCGAAATGTATCTACCCACCCCCATCGAAGTGGAGGTGGGGGGAGCCACGGTTTTCGTGATCAACGTGGATCGTTTTGAAAAGTACTAGCCCTCGGCCAAGAAGTCGTCCCCTGCATCGGCGTCCAGGTCTGGCAGCGCCTTTTCGATCTCTTCTGGGGACTCGCCGGCTTCCAACCGGTCTACCACTTCTTCAAATTCAGGGCCCAGGTCTTCTCCAACTTCGTCGCTCATTTTGCGCATCCAGCGAGCGATGGAGCGGGGGTCATTTTCGTCCAGGTCGCCGAGGCTGGCCGGGTCGGCCAGGTCTTCCAGCCGGCTTTCCTCTGAGCGGATGACCCGTACCCTCGACACCAGCCGGGTGAGGTTTTCACCACCGCAGCGGGGGCAGTGGGCTGTGCCCGTCTCGGCCTCGGAGAAGGTGCGCCACCAAATGCTGACCTGTCGTCTGCAATCGCGACAGCGATACTCGTAGATTGGCATCGGTCATCGTCCTCCTCGGTGGATTGAGGTTGAGGCAAATTATACCCCCATCGGCGATGACAATCAAACGCTCTCCGGAGGCATCGTGAGTCGGCTCATGGACCCTTACAACCCGGTTCCCAACCCATTGCTGGTCGTCATTTCTGGCCCGTCGGGCGTGGGCAAGGACGCGACGTTGAATCGTATGAAGGAGATGGGCTATCCCTTCTCCTTCGTCGTCACCACGACCGACCGGCCACCTCGCCCAAATGAGATAAACGGTGTTGATTATTTCTTCGTCTCCACTGCCGAGTTTGAGCGGATGATCCAGGACGGCGAATTGTTGGAGTATGCCGTTGTCTATGGGCAGTACAAAGGGGTGTCAAAGGCCCAGGTCCGTCGCGCGCTGGACAGCGGGCAGGACGTGGTGATGCGCCTCGACGTGCAGGGGGCGGCGACGATTCGCAGGCTGGCCCCCGAGGCGGTGTTGATCTTCCTCTCCTGCGAATCGGAGGAGGAATTGACTGCCCGGCTGAGGGCCCGTCGCACCGAGTCCGAGGAAGCGTTGCGTGCCCGCCTGGCCCTTGCGCGCCAGGAGATGGAACGGCTCCCCGAATTTGATTACATAGTCATCAACCGGACTGACCGGCTGGACGAGACGGTCGAGACCATCGGGGCCATCATCACTGCCGAAAAGTGCCGGGTTCGGCAGCGAGAGATAGCCCTGTGAGCCACCCCACCGACGCTGCGTCACCTCCCTCTCAACCCCGGCACTTGCCTCTGCCGCTGGGCCAGCCGCGGGCGACGTATGTCCTGCTGGCTGTCAACACTCTCGTCTGGCTGGCGATGACGGTCGCCGGCGGCTCTACCAACACCGACGTGTTGATTCGATTCGGGGCCAAAGCCAGCGTCCTTATCGCCGATGGGCAGGTGTGGCGACTGTTGACCTCGATGTTTTTGCACGTCGGGCTGATGCACCTGTTCTTCAATAGCTATGCCCTGTTCATCTTCGGGGTGGAGGTAGAGCGGCTATACGGGGGCGCCCGCTTTCTGGCGATTTATCTGCTGGCCGGGCTGTGGGGCTCGTTGATCAGCTTCGCCTTTGGACCTAACCTGTCGGCCGGCGCGTCGGGGGCCATCTTTGGCCTGCTGGGGACGATGGTTGCCTTTTTCCGCCGTCACCGCGAAGTGTTCGGCGTGTGGGGACGCCGGCGGCTGATCAGTTTGATCGGAATCGCCGGCTTGAACTTGGTGCTCGGCTTCACCGTGCCGGGCATCGACAATCTGGCACACCTGGGCGGACTGCTGAGTGGCGTTGTGCTGGGCTGGCTGCTGGCCCCTCAATATCAGGTGCAGGTGGACGAGCAGGGGCATCCTCGCGTGGCCGACCGAATCAGCCTCCGGTCTCGCTGGTGGGTGGTGGCGTTGACCCTCGTCCTGTTGCTCGCGGGCACCGGCGGGGCGATGGCTGTGCAACGTCAATCGGCGCCGGCCCTGATCTTGCGTGGTCAATATGCCCTTGACGCCGGCGATTCGGCGGCCGCCGAGTCCCTCTTCCGCCAGGCGATAGCTCGTGATCCCGACTCGGCTGAGGCTCACTTTTATCTGGGCGTGGCTCTTTCCACACAGGGGCAGGTGGCCGAGGCGGCCCGTGCCTACGAAGCTGCCCTGCGCCTGGAGCCCGGCCTGGCCGAGGCTCACTGGAATCTCGCCCTGGCCTACACCGCCCTGGGCCGCCCCGCCGACGCCATCGCCGAGTTTGAAGCCTTCATCGCCCTCAGACCCGACTCCCCCGAGGCCGACCGCGCCCGCCGCTTCGTCGCCGAGTTGCAAGAAGCCGCTCCGTAGATACCCTTTCGCTTGCCCCGTTTTTGTGCTAATATAGAGTCGGCAAATCAACAAATCGGCGAATCCGTGAGACTTCGGAAGTCCCTCGAATCGCTTTTGCCGGGTGAAGCCCCTTTCGCGGACTTCCGAAGTCTGGTGCCTGAACCGACTTGGGCTAGGGGATGCTCACTCCGCCGGTGCGATGAGGAGCGAGGCATCCCCAGATGCCGAAGCGGTAATCTCGTTTGGCGGACTTTCTGAGAGTACCCTGAATGAGTCAGGAGGTGAGCAAGATGGCTAACCTTTCTTCACGTCCCCCTGTTTGTGCCGACGACCGCTGGTACCCCGCTTCGCCAGTTGCCCTGCGACGCGAAGTGAGCGAATACATCGAGCGTGCCCCGGCCCTGGACCTGCCGGGCGACGTGGTGGGCCTGATTGCGCCGCACGCCGGGTATTTCTTCTCCGGTCACGTGGCCGGGGCCAGCTACCGGCAGGTGCAAGGGAGCACCTACGATACCGTCGTGCTCGTCGGCCCCGATCACACCGGCATCGCCTTTGGCGGCCTGGCCTTCGCCGATTTCGACGCCTGGCATACGCCGTTGGGCGATGTCCCCATCGACCGGGAGTTGGTCGCTGCCCTGGACGAACGGCTGGACCTGCGCCACATCGGGCGCGACAGCGAACATTCGCTGGAGGTGCAGGTCCCCTTCCTGCAAACGGTCCTGGCCGACTTCAAGCTGGTCCCCATTATGATGGGCGATCAGTCGCCGACCACCTGCCGCCAGTTGGGGTTGGCCATCGCCGACGTGGTGCGCGACCGGCGGGCGCTGCTCGTCGCCAGCACCGACCTGTCGCATTACCATCCCTATGACGTCGCCAGACAGCTTGATGAGAACACGCTCAAATACGTGTTGGCCTTTGACCCCGAAGCTCTGGCCAAGGCCCTGGAGCGGGGACAGGCCCACGCCTGCGGCGGCGGACCGGTGGCCGCTGTGATGTTCGCCGCCCGCGAGTTGGGCGCCACCCAGGCGCGGCTGGTCAAATACGCCAACTCCGGCGACGTGTGGGAGGACAGGAGTCGGGTGGTGGGCTACGCGGCCGTGGTGCTGGTCAGAGAGCAGTAGACAGAGTACAGATGACAGACTTCAGATAACAGAACTCAGGTGACAGATATGTGTGGCAGTGACTCTGCCAGTTTACAAATCAACTTGCGCCTGTCGTCCGATCACTGATTTCTGACATTTGGAGGCGGCCAATGCATACCTTTCGCAGACTCAAAGTCTGGCAGCGAGCGATGGATTTCGTAGCTGAAATCTATAAACTGAGCACAGGCTTTCCTCGGCCTGAACAATTTGGCCTGACGAGTCAAATTCGGCGGGCGGCTACCAGCATTCCCCTTAATATTGCCGAGGGCGCCGGGTGTGGCTCTAATCTTGAATTTCAGCGATTTTTGGGTTACGCTTTGCGCTCCGTTTATGAGGTGATGACTGCTCTGGAGATAGCCCAGCGACTTGGTTACTGTTCTCCCGATGGAACACAAACCCTCTTGTCCGAGGCTGACCAAATTGCTGCTATGATCGTTGGTCTTTCCCGTAGCCTTGAGCAAACCTGAAAGTCTGTCATCTGCTATCTGTTATCTGCCTACTGATGTCCTGATGTCTGATTACTGCGAAGTCGTCGTCAACCGCCCCATCGTGCGGCATCGGGTGATGCCCGATGCCGACTATCTGGAAGAACGGGACGCCCAGGATTTCAACCCCCTGGGCGTTACCTTCAGCTACGCCGTCCCCGAAGACCTGCGCGGGCAGGTGGCCCTCGGCCAACTGGTGGAGGTGCCCTTTCGGAGCGGCACGTTGCAGGGGGTGATCGTCGGCCTGAGTGATGCGCCGCCCGAAGTGGAGACCCGCCCCCTGGCCTCGATTCTCGACTCGACGCCGGCCCTCACCCCGACCCAGATCGCCCTGGCCCGCTGGCTCAGCGCCCGCTACCTGGCTCCCCTCGGCGATTGCGTCTGGCTCTTCCTGCCGCCGGGGAGCCGTCGCCTGCCCCAAACGGTGGTAGAAGCCGTCCCCGACAAGAAACCTCCCCCCGACCTGGACGCCCGCGCCCAGGCATTGCTCCTTTACCTCCGGGAGAAAGGCCCCACCCCCGTCGACGACCTGGAAGCGGGCACGCTCAAAATCTTGAGCGACATCGAACTCGTGCAGACCCGGCAGCGATTGGCTCCGCCGCGCGTCGGGCCGCAGATTGACCGCACCGTGGAGCTCGTCGCCTCGCCGGAGGAGGTCGCTGCCGCCCTGCCGACCCTGGGCCACGCTTCCAAACAGGCCGACGTGCTCTTGCACCTGGCTGCTCTGGACGACCCCCTGCCTGCCCTGGACGACGTGCTGACCGCCGTCGGTTGCACCGAAGGCCCCATCCGCGCCCTGGCCGCCCGGGGCTGGGTGCGACTGACTCCCAAACGGACACTGGTCGCCACCAGCCTGACGGGATCGGCCCTGGAGTCGGCGCTGGCCGGGTTGTCCAGGGCTCCGGCTCAGCGAGCGGCGCTGGCCCTTTTGGGCGAACACCCCGGTCCGGTGGAAACCACCGCGGTGAAGGCGTCGGCGGCGACCCTGGCCGCGCTGGAGAGCAAAGGTTACGTCCGCCGCTGGACGGAGCCGGCGACCGTCTCCCTCGCCCTGGACCCCGACGAAGTGCTCGACGCCGTGTTGGAACTGCGCGGCGCGACCCGGCACGCTGCGGTGCTCGACGTGCTGGCACGAGAAGAGGGGCGCGTGTGGGTGGGCTGGGTCTATGCCCAGACCGACGCCAGCCTCGACACGCTGCGCGACCTGGCCGACGCCGGGCTGATCACCCTCGACGAGGCCCGCCGCTGGCGCGACCCCCTGGCCGACCAGACCTTTGTGCTGGCGAGCCCCCCCCGGCTGACGCCGGAGCAGGCGGTGGTGTGGGGAGCAATTGAGAGAGGGAGCGGAGGAGCAGGGGAGCGGAGGCCAATCTCCAATCTCCAATCTCCAGCCTTTTTGATTCACGGCGTCACCGGCTCCGGCAAGACGGAAATCTACCTGCAGGCGGTGGCCGAGGCGCTGCGACGGGGACAGGGGGCCATCGTCCTGGTCCCCGAAATCGCGCTGGCGGCGCAGACGGTGCGGCGGGTCGCCGCCCGTTTCCCCGGCAAAGTGGCCGTGTGGCACAGCGACCTGTCGCTGGGCGAGCGCTTCGACACCTGGCAGCGGGTGCGAGCGGGAGAACTGCCCGTGGTGGTCGGGGCGCGCAGCGCGCTCTTCGCGCCGGTGCAAAACCTGGGCCTCGTCGTGGTGGACGAGGAACACGAACCGGCCTACAAACAGGCCCGTTCCCCTCGCTACCACGCCCGCGAGGTCGCCCTGCAATTGGGCCGGCTGACCGGCGCCACCGTCATCCTGGGCAGCGCCACCCCCGACGTGACCACCTTCCGCCGCGCCGAGCGGGGTGAACTCGCGCTGCTGACCCTGCCCAAACGGGTGCTGGCCCACCGCCAACACCTGGCGATCCAGGTTCGGGCCGCCAAAGTTCGCGTCCCGTCGCCGGTCGCCCGCCCGGTCGGCCCCGGCTTCGACGATCTCCGCACGCTGCCCCTCCCGCCGGTGGAGGTGGTGGACCTGCGCGAGGAGTTGAAGGCGGGCAATCGCACCATCTTCAGCCGTGCCTTGCAGCGTGCCATCCGCGAAACGCTGGACGCCGGTCAGCAGGTCATCCTCTTCCTCAACCGGCGTGGCGCGGCGACCTTTGTCCTCTGCCGCGACTGCGGTCACGTGATGTGTTGTCCCCGCTGCGAGATGCCGCTGACCTTTCACGCCGGCGACGACGCTCTGGTTTGCCATCACTGCAGCCGCCGCCAGCCCAACCCCGACCGCTGTCCGGCCTGCAAAAGCAGTCGCATCCGCTACTTTGGCCTGGGCACCGAACGGGTGGAGGCGGTGGTGCGCGATATGTTCCCCGACGCCCGCCCCCTCCGCTGGGACCTGGACACGGCGCGCGCACGGGGGAGTCACGCTGCCTTTTTCCAACAACTCGTTGATGGTCGGGCCAACGTGCTGGTCGGCACTCAGATGATCGCCAAAGGGCTCGACCTGCCGTTGGTGACGCTGGTGGGTGTCATCAGCGCCGACACCGCCCTCTACCTGCCCGACTTCCGCGCCGCCGAACGGACCTTTCAATTGCTGATGCAGGTCGCCGGGCGGGCGGGGCGCAGTCCCCTGGGGGGACGGGTCATCATTCAGACCTACAACCCCGACCTGCCGGTCATCCGGGCTGCTGCCGCCCACGACTACGCAGCTTTTTACCGGGACGAACTGGCCGCCCGCCGGGAGGGGCGTTATCCTCCCTTCAAACGATTGGCCCGACTCATTTTCACCGGCTCCGGCGCCGAGCGCGCCCGACGCCAGGCGGAGCAGATGACGAGAGTGCTGCGGACACACGTCGCCCGCCGGGGCGTGCCGGGCGTCGAAATCGTCGGGCCGGCTCCCTGCTTTTACCACAGATTGCGCGGACAACACCGGTGGCACATCCTGATCCGCGCCGACGAGCCAGAGGCACTGCTGCGTCCCATCTATCTGCCCCTGGGTTGGCGGGTGGACGTGGACCCGGTAGATTTGCTTTAGCCGGTGGTTTGACATGCCTTCCACTTCGTGGTATGATGTTTTTTGTTCATTTTAGCACTCTAAGGGTAAGAGTGCTAAAGCGAGTTGGCCCAACCAGGGGATTTGGGTTGTGACTTATGCCGGAACCTGAAGAACTCACCCGGCGATGCCAGACCGTTTTGCGGTTGGTGGTGCGCGAACACATCAACACAGCAGCGCCGGTCAGCTCCAAGGCCATCAGCGAGCGATACGATTTGGGCGTCAGCCCGGCGACCATTCGCAACGAGATGGCGGCCCTGGAGGAGATGGGCTATCTGACCCATCCCCACACGTCAGCGGGGCGGGTGCCCACCGAGAAGGGGTATCGCTACTTCGTCGAGAAGCTGATGGGCGAGAGCCATCTGTCGCCGACCGAGCGGCGAACCATCAACCACCAGTTCCACCAGGCACGTCTGGAACTGGACCAGTGGATGCGTCTGTCGGCGGCGGTGTTGGCTCACAGTGCTCAAAGCGCGTCGCTGGTGACAGCGCCCAAATCGTCGCGATGCCAGGTGAAGCACCTGGAACTCATCTCTATCCGCGACGAGGTGGTGTTGTTGATCCTGGTGTTGCAAGAGGGGACTGTTAAGCAGCAGATCCTCACCCTCGATGCCCCGATGTCGCAAGACGAATTGGCGCTGACTGCGCGTCACCTCACTCATCTCTGGTTAGGTTGCGATCAAACGGCGGTGAGGGCCACCTTTGATGGCCTGATAGACTTCGAGCGACGGGTGGCAGAGGTGGTGCTCGACACGATGCGGCGCATAGATGCCCGCACCAGCAGCGAAATCTATCGTGATGGACTGCTGAATGTGCTCAGCCAGCCTGAATTCGCCCACAGCGAGAGCGCGCAACAAGTGGTGCGTGTGCTGGAGGAGCGCCAGTTCGTCGAGACGATGGTCAGCGAGGTGATGCAGCGGGGTGGCCTTCAAATCATCATCGGCGGCGAAGGGCGCTGGGAGGAACTGTCGGAAGTCAGTGTGGTGCTGGCTCGCTACGGCGTTGACGACCAGGCGACGGGGGCGTTGGGAGTGATCGGGCCCATCCGTATGCGGTATGGCCGGGCTGTGTCGGTGGTGCGTTACGTGTCGCAATTGATGAGTGATCTGATCAGCGATCTTTATGGTCGCTAATCTCCAATCTCAGCAGGTCCAATTTTGTGCTCGCGATGGGTCAGAGCGAAAGGCTCTCTGTGGGACGGACCCATCGCATTGCCGGTTATGGACAGACGTAGAGGCGAGGCATTCCCAACACCGGGTTTGCCAGGCCAGGCTCCGTTAACGGACGAGAGTCTTCATGGCGCAAGGCCTGGGTGGGAATGCCTCGCCCCTACGCCGGGTCAGAGCTCATAAAAACAGATCATTAGTCGTAGAAAGGAGCATAGAGAGCAGTGAGCAACGTGGAACCTGTAGTCACAGATTCCCTTCAGAAAGGGGCCGACAATGGCCCAGAGTCTCCAAACGACGACGAGCAAACCACTCCCCAGGCGGAGGTCGAGCAGCCTCAGGAGGTAGAAGCAACTTCGCCTGAGGAGGAAGTCCGGCCGGCGGAAGAGGTCGAAGAAGAGGCTGAGAAGGACGAGCTGGAGGCCCTGCGGGCGGAACTGGAAAAGGCCCGGGCCCAGGCAGCCGAGTACCTCGACGGCTGGCAACGGGCACGAGCGGAATTTGCCAACTACAAAAAGCGGATAGAAGCCGAACGGGAGGAGTTGCAACGCGCCAGCAACGAGGCTCTGTTGCTCAAGCTGCTGCCCGTTGTGGACGATTTTGAGCGTGCCTTTCAAACGCTGCCCGAAGAACTGGCGGACGTTCCCTGGGTGGAAGGTATCGCTATGATCTTGCGCAAGTTGCAGGCGATCCTGGAAAGCGAGAACGTAACCCCCATCGAAGCTGCCGGGCAGCCCTTCAACCCGCAATGGCACGAGGCGGTGATGCAAGAAGAGACCACCGAACATCCCGACGGCTACGTTATCGAGGAGATGCAACGGGGTTATCGGTTGGGCGAGCGTGTGTTGCGTCCTTCCCTGGTGAAAGTAGCCAGCAACGAAAAAGAGGTGGCGAGCGACGAGTAGCGGGTGATGAGAGTGAGCATTCCTGGGTGCGAACAGGGCTACGAGATACGGCACGTGGGCGTGCCTCACTCCGCCGGGATTTGGGGATGAGGGGATTTAACCTGTTTTTCAGTGGAGTCATTACCCCGTGCCAACGGAATAACGTAAGGAGTGCAGACGTAAAATGGCAAAGATAATCGGCATTGACCTGGGAACGACGAATTCTGTGGTGGCAGTGATGGAAGGTGGGGAACCGGTGGTCATTCCTACCGCCGAGGGTTCACGCCTTTGCCCGTCGGTGGTGGCCATCAACCCGAAGAACGGTGAGCGGATGGTGGGACAGGTCGCTCGGCGGCAGGCTATCGTCAACCCCGAAAACACCATTTCTTCTATCAAGCGTTTTATGGGGCGCAAATACAAAGATCCCGAAGTGCAACGTGCCCTGAAGCACATTCCCTACCAGGTGAAAGAGGCTCCCAACGGCGACGTGCGGGTGGTGATGGGGGGCAAAGAATACTCCCCACCCGAAATCAGCGCCATGATTTTGCAAAAACTCAAGGCCGATGCCGAAGCCTATCTGGGCGAGCCGGTGACCCAGGCGGTGATCACCGTCCCTGCCTATTTCAACGACAGTCAGCGTCAGGCGACGAAGGACGCCGGCAAGATCGCCGGGCTGGAAGTGCTGCGCATCATCAACGAGCCCACTGCCTCCAGCCTGGCCTATGGGTTGGATAAAAAGGCCGACGAGAGCATCGCCGTCTACGACCTGGGAGGGGGCACTTTTGACATCTCCATCCTCGATGTGGGCGATGGCGTGTTCGAGGTTAAGTCTACCAACGGCGACACCTTCCTGGGGGGCGACGACTTCGACCAGCGAATTATGGATTGGGTCGCCGACGAATTCAAAAAGGAACATGGCATCGATCTGCGGGCCGACAAGCAGGCGCTTCAGCGATTGAAAGAGGCGGCCGAAAAGGCCAAGATCGAGCTCTCGACCACCTTGCAAACCGAGATCAACCTGCCCTTCATCACCGCCGACGCCTCTGGTCCCAAGCACCTGACGATGACCCTCACCCGGGCCAAGCTGGAGCAACTGACCGAAGACCTGGTCGAGCGGTCGCTGGAACCGTGCCGGCTGGCGATGAAAGACGCCAAGCTCAGCCCAGACCAGATTGACGAAGTGGTGCTGGTGGGTGGACAGACTCGCAGCCCGGCGGTGCAGGAAGCGGTGAAAAAATTCTTCCGCCGGGAGCCACACAAAGGGGTGAACCCCGACGAAGTGGTGGCCATCGGTGCCGCCATCCAGGCCGGTGTGCTGGGGGGCGAGGTAAAGGACGTGCTGCTGCTCGACGTGACGCCGCTCACTCTCGGCATCGAGACCCTGGGCGGCGTGGCCACGCCCCTCATCGAGCGCAATACCACCATCCCTACCAAAAAGAGTCAGATCTTCTCCACCGCCTCCGATGGCCAGACCAGCGTCGAAATCAAAGTGGTGCAGGGCGAACGTCCGATGGCTGCCGACAACAAATTGCTGGGCAACTTCATCCTGGATGGCATCCCGCCCGCGCCCCGGGGCGTGCCCCAGATCGAAGTCACCTTCGACATCGACGCCGATGGCATCCTGCACGTCAGCGCGCAGGATAAAGCCACCGGCAAAGAGCAAAAGATCACCATCACTGCTTCCAGCGGGCTCAGCGACGCTGAAATCGAGCGCATGGTTCGGGAGGCCGAGCGGCATCGTGAGGAAGACCGGCGGCGCAAGGAAGAGGTAGAGATCCGTAATCACGCCGATAGCCTGGTCTACGCTGCCGAGAAGTCGTTGCGCGAACTGGGCGACAAAGTCCCTGAATCCGTGAAAGACGACGTGGAGGCGAAGGTCCAGGCGGTGCGCGATGCCCTGGCCGGCTCCGACGTGGACCGCATCAAGCGTGCCACCGATGAACTGGGGACGGCGATGCAGCAGATCGGCGCCAGTATGTACCAGCAACCCGGCGCCGCTCCCGCACCGGACGAAACGCCCGATCAGGCCGGTGACGGTGGCCCGTCGGACGAAGACGTGGTTGAGGGAGAATTTGAAGAGGCGTAATGAGCAGCAAACGTGACTACTACGAGGTGCTGGGCGTGAGCCGAAACGCCAGCGCCGACGAGATCAAAAAAGCCTATCGCCGTCTGGCGCGCAAATATCACCCCGACGTGAGCCAGGAGCCCAACGCCGAAGCGCGCTTCAAAGAGGTCAACGAGGCTTACGAAGTGCTGAGCGACCCGCAAAAACGGGCGACTTACGACCGCTTTGGACACGCGGCTGCCCAGGGCTTCTCCGGCTTTGAAGGCTTCGGCGGCTTTCGGGACCCCTTTGAAATTTTTGAGGAGATTTTTGGCGCCGGCTTTGGCATGGGCCGGGGACGGACGCGCCGGGGGCCACGCCGGGGCGCTGATTTGCGCTACGACCTGGAGATCGAGTTCGAGGAAGCGGTCTTTGGCGTGGAAAAGGAGATCGAGGTCCCGCGCCAACAAACCTGCCCCCGCTGCCGTGGCACAGGGGCAGAGCCGGGTACGTCACCCATCCGCTGCCCCGATTGCAACGGCACCGGCGAAGTGCGCCGTCAGATGGGCTTCTTCGTCAACATCGTCACCTGCCCCCGTTGCCAGGGTGAGGGGGAAGTGGTCACCACCCCCTGTACCCGGTGTCGGGGACGGAAGCGGGTGGTCGAAACACGTCGTCTGTCGGTGAAGATCCCGGCCGGCGTGGACGACGGCACACAAATTCGGCTGGCCGGCGAAGGGGAGGACGGCGTCAACGGCGGCCCGCCCGGCAACCTGTACGTGGTGCTGCGGGTTAAGCCGCATCGCTACTTCCGTCGCCTGGATCACAACATCCACCTGGAGTTGGCCATCAACATCGCCCAGGCTGCCCTGGGGGACGAGGTGGAAGTCCCCACTGTGGACGGCACGATGGAGAAGCTCACCATCCCGGCCGGCATCCAGACCGGCGAGTCCCTCCGGATACGCGGCAAGGGAGTGCCTTACCTTCGCCGCAACGGGCGGGGCGACCAGATCGTCACCATCCAGGTGTTGACGCCCACCAACCTCAACGACCACCAGCGCGAGTTGTTGATGGAGTTGGGCAAAACCCTCGACAAAGAGGTGGT
>JAJRXB010000119.1 GCA_024276515.1 Chloroflexota bacterium | reverse complement strand
GAAAAGATTCTCCAACAGGCCTTAACTCGACCCGGATGGCCGGCTCTGCTTCTTCAGACTCGAACTCAATGTGTCCGCCGATGACCGTCAATTCCGGGTCCTCCAGGGCCGACCGGGGCCAGGCGTGATATGCGCTCTCTCGGAAGACGCGCCGAAGGTTTGACCTCGGATTCTGGTTTGTTTCGGCTCGCTTCCACAGAACTGGCCTAGAGGTGCCCGGCTTTGCAAACACTACCTGGATGCCAAACGGATAATCAATGAATGCTCTGGGGCTAAACACGACCTGATAATCTCTGGCAATCAGGTACTTTTCGCCGGCTGTCGTCGAATGATTGACGGGGAAGCCGGCTGTTTTTGCCTGATTCTGCTGGACAGGTTCCGGCTGGCTCACCTCGGTTCTCAGAACGTAGAGGAGGAAACAAACGATGAAGACAAAGAAGAACGAGCCCAGGAACCACGCCGTTAGCATCGCTTTCCTCGTTCGATTTCGCCGTTGGTGACGGCATGTCACCGCTTTTTTGCATCGAGGTACTGCCGCCGCCGTCGCAGAAATTCTCTCGAAAGCAAAGCCACGCCCACACCCATAAAAGCGGCCGCAGCGACTTTGGCCCACATCTCCGGTCGGTTCAGCATCAGCCAGGTGGCTGCCCCCAGCGATGTCCAACCTGCCACCAGTTCCCATTGTTTCTGGATTGCATTAGAAGCCACGAAGCTGAACAAGATGTAAAAGCCGCCCATCATCACTTGCTCTCGCGGTGCACCCCATACGACGGCCCCGGCCAGGGCTGTAACGATTAACAGAAGGCCCACGCCGAGGGGCATCATCACAAGCAACAAAAGCACCCGTTGCCAGGACCACATTCTATGTTGTTTCGACGATAAACGGCGACGCGAACGTTTGGCAGCCATAATTCATCCGGGTGTGGCTAAAATCTGTAGGAGGTAGTAGCGACTTCAGTCGCTGGGAACGACTAAAAGTCGTCACTACTACAAAATTTAGCCGCGCTCAATTCATCCACGGGGACGACGGTATAGTACTCTGGTCATCCTTGCCTTTGCTATTGTACATGATTTCACAGACAGATGGAATAAGTCTCTGCCTTATCTTGTCCTAAGGAAAGCCTTAAATGCTCTAAGGAAAGTCTTAGATGGCAGGAGTTACGCACTTGAGACCTCACAGGTTTTTGAACAGTGCCTGGTAGATGAACTCATACCCAAACGGACACATTTTCACGCTTTGGAGAGCCTGTGGAAACCTGTGAGGTCTTATCGGGTTTTCGATCTCGCCAACTGCGTAAGTCCTGTTAGATGAAATAAGGCCGGAGCTTATTGTCTTCTTTCTCAAAGATATGATAAAATTGCTTGGTTACTTATTCCCTCAGTGCGAGGTAAAAGCCGTGGACACATCCAACACGATTGGCATCATCTCCATCGTCGTCCAGCTTATCTTCCTGGAAGGCATCCTCTCCATAGACAACGCAGCCGTGCTGGGGGCGATGGTCTCTGTGCTGCCCACCGACAAGCCGGTGCCCTATCCCAGACCCCTCAAGTTCCTGCAAGGCTTCACCGACCGGGTGCTGGGCATGCAGCAGATGGCGGCCCTCAAGGTTGGCCTGCTGGGAGCCTACCTGGGCCGAAGTATCATGTTGGTGCTGGCCGCCTGGGTCATCGAGAATCCATTCCTCAAAGTCCTGGGGGCCGCCTACCTGATCAAACTGGCCTTTGAGCACCTGTCGGTGGCCGACCAGCCGGGCGAGGAGGACCTGCTTGGGCAGGGACGCAAAGCGACCAACACTTTTTGGCTGGTGGTGCTCAACGTGGAATTGGCCGACCTGGCCTTCAGCCTGGACAACGTGGTGGCAGCGGTGGCCCTCTCCGACGAGTTGTGGGTGGTGATACTGGGGGTGGCCCTGGGCATCGTCACTATGCGCTTCGCCGCCGGCGTCTTCACCTGGCTGATCAAACGCGAGCCCATCCTGGAGACGGCCGCCTACATCGTGGTCTTCAACATCGGCGTCGAATTGTTGCTGGCCGAGTTCTTCCAACTGCACTTTGATGCCTGGCTGAAGTTCCTTATCTCGGCCAGCACCATCGTCCTGTGCATCGTCTACGCCCGGGTCCGGGTTCTGCACGTGCTGGCTCCGGTCTTCCGTTGGATTGGAGAGGGGATGGGCAACCTGGACGAACTGATCAACTGGGCGCTGCGGCCTGTCATTGTGATCGTCAAGCTGACCTTCGGTTTGATCGGCAGGGTGGCTGCGCCGTTTTTCCGCCACGAGGCTCCCTCTCCCGAAGCGGCGGCGTATGCCGATCCCGGCAGCGGGCATCACACGCCGGAACCCGTCAAGGCTGAGGTGGAGCCCAAAGATAAGCGGGCAGTAGCCCTCGAATGAGCCAAATCAAAGGCCAGGCATCGTAGTGCCTGGCCTGTTTCATAGAGTTGTTCTCATTTGAGCAAGAGCAGGTGACAGTCACTTTTGGCAGTTCAAGTGACTGTCACCTCAAGCACAAACAATGCTCGACAAACTTGGTAATTTGTTTATTATTTGTATGGCGTCTGAGGTAGGGAATGAGAACGTCCCCGCCGATGCTGTGGCGGGGACGTTTCTTTTGCCGTTGGTGTGACGGTTTCCAGGCTGTAACCGGCCACGCGCAACAGTAGCTCCATTTCGTAACGATAGACGAACCGCATGCGGAGGGGGAACATGGCCCGGCGGACTATGCCCGCCGGGTCTGTCTCGTCCATGATGAAGGTGACGTGCTGCGTCTGCGTCG
>JAJRXB010000118.1 GCA_024276515.1 Chloroflexota bacterium | reverse complement strand
CGTCGGCATGTATCGTTTGCAGGTGCGCGACCGGCGCACCCTGGGCATGCACTGGCAACTGCACAAAGGGGGCGCCGAACACACCCGCCTGGCGCAAGAGACCGAGGCGGGGCGCATCCCCGTCGCCGTGAGCCTGGGTGGCGACCCGGCGGTGATGTGGTGTGGCTCCGCCCCCCTGCCCCCGGGGATCGACGAGTTTTTGCTGGCCGGCTGGCTGCGCGGCAAGCCGGTGGAACTGGCGCAATGCATCACCCAACCCCTCGAAATCCCGGCCAACGCCGAGTTCGTCATCGAAGGCTATGTAGACCCGGACGAACGCGCCCCCGAAGGCCCCTTTGGCGACCACACCGGCTACTACACCCCGGTGGACGATTACCCGGTGCTGCACGTCACCGCCATCACCCATCGCCGCCACCCAATCTACCCTGCCACCATCGTCGGCATCCCGCCGATGGAAGATTATTGGATGGGCAAAGCCACCGAGCGTCTCTTTCTCCCCTTGATGAAACTCTTTATGGGCGAGATCGTAGACGTGAACATGCCGCCGGAAGGAGTCTTTCACAACCTGGTGCTGGTCAGCATCAAAAAGCGATTTCCCGGCCACGCGCGCAAGGTCATCAACGGGCTGTGGGGACTGGGTCTGATGATGCTGACCAAATGCATCATCGTCTTCGACGACGACGTGGACGTGCAAAACGTGAGCCAGGCCATGTTCCACGCGCTGAACAACGTAGACTGGGCGCGGGACGTGATCATCCAGGAAGGGCCGACCGACGCGCTGGATCACGCCAGCTACCGCTTCGCCTTTGGCGGCAAGATCGGGATCGACGCCACCCACAAGCTGCCCGAAGAAGGCTACACCCGCGGCTGGCCGGACCTCATCCAGATGTCCCCAGAGGTCAAGGCGCGGGTAGACGAAATGTGGGAGAATCTGGGACTGTAAAGATTTGGAGATTGGGGATTGGAGATTGGAGATTGGAGATTGGGGATTCGCTGACTCGCTGATTTGCCGATTTGCCCGATTTGCCGATTTGCTCGATTGGAGGGAGACTATGAGCCGAGGCCTGAAAATTGCATTGGTCATCCTGGCCATTATCCTTTTCTGTTGTTGCGTGGCGGGACTCGGCACGACGCTGCTGGGTGCGCGCATCTTCGGGCGGGCAATCATCACCGACCCCGACCGGGCCAAAGCGATTGGCGGCGAAATCGCCGGCTACGACCTGCCGCCCGGTTACGAAGAGATGTTCGCCATGAACGTCGTGGGCATCAAAATGGTGGCCATTGGTCCCGCCGCCCCAACCTCCAATGCTATGATGATCATGCTGATGCAATTCCCTGCCGGGGTGGAGGTCAGTCGAGAGGAGGTGGAACGCCAGATGGAGCAGGCGTTGGCACAACAGACGGGCCTGGGCAGCGCCAATCTGCAAGTTATCGGCCAGGAGCAGGTGACCATCAAAGGAGAGCCGGTCACTTTGACGATACGGGAGGGCACCGCCGAAGACGGGGTGCGGTTGCGGCAGGTCACCGGCATCTTTCAGGGCAAGGGCGGCCCGACAATGTTGATGGTGATGGGCGAAGCAGCTACCTGGAACCAGCCAATGTTGGACCGCTTCATCGCCTCCATTCGATGACTTCTCAGCAGGGCCGGTTTCCATACCGGCCACTTCTGAGTTGGAATGCGGGGTTTATTCCGCTCTTTGAGCCATTGGCAGAATGATGAAGGTTAAGAATTTATTCCGGGCATAGAGCTGAGTTTGGCCACCCCGTCGCCTCGAGCTAACCCACAGGGTGCTTCGCTTAAGCTCCAGGCTAATAGCTCAAGGACGCTAAAGCGCACTATGTTTGCCGAGAATCACGGAGGTTTAGCCTGCTTTAGCGGGCTTTCCCTTTCAGCCTGAGGATTT
>JAJRXB010000117.1 GCA_024276515.1 Chloroflexota bacterium | reverse complement strand
TGGTCTGTGCGCCCCAGGAACTCGATGTCCCCGCTGGGCAGGTAGCGGGCCAGGTCGCCGGTTTTGTACAGGCGGGAGCTCCCCCCTCCCGTTCTCCTCCCTGACAGGGGGACGTCTCCCCCCCCCACGCCCCCCCCTGACAGGGGGGGGATAGAGGGGGGGGTGGAGGTGGGGACGCCGGAGAAACTGTCTGCCTCCGGGCGAGATTCCACCCTTCCCCGGCCCCTCCCTGGCAGGGAGGGGGGAACGCCTGCCTCCCCCTCTGCCCCCCCCCTGACAGGGGAGCGTCTATCCCCCCTATTCCCCCCCCTGGCAGGGGAGCGTCTATCCCCCCTATTCCCCCCCCTGGCAGGGGGGGGATAGAGGGGGGGGTGGGGGCGGGGACGCCGGAGAAACTGCCTGCCTCCGGGCGAGATTCGACCCTCCCCCGGCCCCCTGACAGGGAGGGGGGGACAAACGGGTTGGGGATGAACCGCTCGGCCGTCAGCTCCGGTCGGTTCAGATAGCCCCGGGCCACCCCGACACCCCCGATGTGCAATTCGCCCGGCACCCCCACGGGCGATGGTTGAAGGTTCCGATCCAACAAGTAGATCTGGGTGTTGGCAAGGGGATGACCAATAGGGATGTTTGTCACTCCTTCCGGCAGGTCCTTTGTCAGATACATAGACGCCTGCACCGTCGCCTCGGTTGGCCCGTAGACGTTCAACAGACGCCGCCCAGGGGACCAGCGCTCCACGATCTCTCGGGTGCAGCTTTCGCCGCCGGAAATCAGCGTCCGCAAACCTGGGAGTCCATCCGCCCGAAGCACCGACAGCACCGAAGGGGACATGGCAGCGTGCGTGATCGCTTGCTCCTGCAACCGCCGATGCAGGTCCGGCATGGACATCAGCACCTCTCGTCGTTCCAGGCAGAGGGTGGCCCCCGCCACCAGGGTCGAGAATATCTCGACGACGGAAGCATCGAAGCTGTAAGAGAAGAACTGCAGCACCCGGCTGTCCGGCACAACGTTGACCTCTCGGATGTGGGCGACGACCGTGTTGCACATCCCCCGGTGCTCCAGCAGAACGCCTTTGGGCACGCCGGTGGAGCCGGAGGTGTAGATGACGTAGGCCAGGTTGTCGGGCGTCGCGCCGCCGACCGGGTTCTCGTCGCTCTCCTGGGCGATGGTCTCCCAATCGCTATCGAGGCAGATGACTCTTCGTGGTGCGTGATGCGTGGTGCGTGGTGCGGGAAGCCGGTCCATCAGGTGCGTCTGAGTCAGCAGCACCCTCACTTCCGCGTCCTTCAGCATAAAGGCGAGTCGCTCCGGCGGGTAGGTTGGGTCCAGCGGCAGGTAGGCTCCGCCGGCTTTCAGAATCCCCAGCAGGCCGACCACCATCTCCAGCGAACGCTCGACGCAGATGCCGACCAGCGTCTCCGGCCTCACGCCCAGCTTTTGCAGGCGATGGGCCAGTTGGTTGGCCCGCCGGTTCAGATCACCGTAGGTCAGGTGCTCGTCCTCACCGCGTCCCGTCCACTCCGCTGCGTTATGGGATGCTGGCGCGAAGTCTGCCGAAGGGAAGACCAGCGCGGTGGCTTCGGGCGTCCGCTCTACCTGGGCCTCAAAAAGCTCGTGGACGCACCGCTCCTGGGGATAGTCGGCCTGGGTGTCGTTCCACTCGACCAGCAATCGCTGCCGTTCCGCCTCCGTCAACAACGGCAACTCGGAGATGGGCCGGTTCGGATCGTCCACGATGCCTGCCAGCAATCTCTGGAAATGCGCTATCATCTGCTCGATGGTCGTCGCGTCGAACAGGTCAACGTTGTATTCCAATACCCCACCCAGCCTATCCACACCCTCTGCCATCGAGAGGGTCAGGTCGAACTTGGCTATCCCGCTCTCGGCCTCCACGGGGCTCAGGGTCAGGTCTGATAGCGCCTGGGCCCCCGTCGGGGCGTCCTGGAGGACGAACATCACCTGGAACAGGGGGCTGTGGCTCAGGTCCCGCTCCGGTTGCAGCGCGTCCACCAGCATCTCGAAGGGCAAGTCCTGGTGGGCATAGGCTCCCAGCGCCGTCTCGCGCACCTGCTTCAGCAACTCTCGGAAGCTGGGGTCGCCGGAAAAGTCGGTTCGTATGACCAACGTGTTGACGAAGAAGCCGATCAGCCCTTCGAGTTCGGACCGATTGCGATTGGCGATGGGTGTGCCGACGTTGATGTCCTCCTGCCCTGTGTAACGGTACAGCAACGACTGGAAGGCGGCCAGCAGCGTCATAAACAGGGTCGCCCCCTCCCGATACCCTAATTCTTTGATCGCCCTGGACAGGTCCCCGGGCAATTCAAACGTCCGGGTCCTGCCGCGGAAGCTTTGGACCGCCGGTCGAGGCCGGTCGGTGGGCAGCTCCAGAATGGGGGGGCTGCCTTCTAGCTGCTGCTTCCAGTAGTCGAGTTGGGCCTTCAGCACTTCTCCTTGCAGCCAGTGTCGCTGCCAGTGGGCGAAGTCGGCGTATTGGATGGGCAACTCCGGCAGAGGGGATGGCTTTCCGGCCGAGAACGCCTCGTAGAGGACGGCGATTTCCTGGACGAGCACCCCCATAGACCAGCCATCGGAGACGATGTGGTGCATGGTCAACAGGGCGACGTGGTCTTCCTCCGCCAGCCTCAGCAGGCAGGCGCGCAGCAGCGGGCCCTGGGCCAGGTCGAAGGGTCGCTGGGCCTCCTCGGTGGCCTGTCGCAGTGCCTCTGCTTCTCGCTCCGTCTCCGGCAGGTCGCTCAGGTCTGTCACCGGCAGGGGAATCGTCAACTCCGGCGCGATGACCTGCCGCGCTCGGCCGTCCACCGTCTCAAAGGTGGTGCGCAGGGCTTCGTGACGGCGCACGATTTCGTTCAGCGTCTGCTGCAGCGCTGCCACGTCGAGCGGGCCTGTGAGACGGACCGCCGTGGGAATGTTGTAAAAGGGACTGCCAGGCTCCAACTGGTCCAGGAACCACAATCTCTGTTGTGCAAAGGAGAGGGGCAAATCCCCATCCCGTGGAACCGGCTGGATAGGTGGTGCGGACAGGCCCTGCGACGTCTGGTCGGCCCTGCGGATGCTCTCGGTCAGGCCGGCTACGGTGGGCATCTCGAAGAGGACGGGCAAAGGGACTTCAACCTGCAAGACGTCGCGTAGCCGGGACGCGAGCCGGGTGGCGAGCAGAGAATGTCCGCCCAGTTCGAAAAAGTTGTCGTGGACCCCCACCCGCTCGATGCCGAGGACCTGGGCCCAGATGCCGGCGACGATTTCCTCTTCTGGCGTGCGCGGTGCGACGTACTCTCGCTCCAGGTCGGGCCGGGTCCCGTCCGGGGCCGGCAGCGACCGGCGGTCCAGCTTGCCGGTGGGCGTCAGCGGCAGCGCGTCCAGCACCACGAAGGTGGAGGGCAGCATATAATCGGGCAGGCGTTCCTTCAGATAACTGCGCAACGGACCGCCGACCGCCGACGGCTGACCGCTGCCCGCCGACGGATCAGGCTGATCAGTTGCTTCAGCGGTCGGC
>JAJRXB010000116.1 GCA_024276515.1 Chloroflexota bacterium | reverse complement strand
TCGTTACTACGAGCACTTTTAAAACACGCTCTTAGGCACAAACGCGGTTGAAACCGCGCCTGCCGGCTTGACGGCCAGGCGTCCACCTCCCGTGGACACCTCGGCCTGGGGCCTGCAGGCGCGACATTAGTCGCTATCGCCTGATGCCGGGCCAGATAAAAGACGCATCCTGCCATAGAATTGAAATGCACCCTCTTGCAGGGGCGAGGCATTCCCAACATGGGGTTTGCCAGGCCAGGCCCCTTTAACGAACCGAAGGACTTCACAGCGGGAGGCTTGGGTCGGAATGCCTCGCCCCTTCTTTCAGCGTGACGCTTTCGCAAATTTCAGCCTCTCTACCGGCGGCGGGTTTTGCGGGCAACACACCCCCCGACCAGCGCCAGCAGGGTAGCGCCGCTGATCACCAGCCCGGCCGTCCACGAGCGGGGAGCAAAGGTCAGGCGCACCTGGTGCTGACCCGGCCCCAATCGAACGGCGCGGAAGGCGTAGTTGGCACGCAGGACAGGCGTCTGTTCCCCGTCCACTGTGGCCTGCCAGCCGGGATACCACACTTCGCTGAGCACCAGGTAGGCGTCGGTCGGGGTCTCCACGCTCAGGCGAATCTCGTTGAGGCCGAAAGCCTCGAAGCGGATGGTCGCCGTGCCGGGAGAGGTCACGTCCAACGGCTCCCCCCCTTCGACCACGACCGTCGTGGCCGGGTCGAAGTTGGGGGCGTGGAGGGCAGCGAAGGCGGCCTCGTGGTCGGGCGCGGCGATGGCCCGGTGGACGATCAGGGCGCGGGGCAGGGCACGTCGGTTCAGATAAACGTTCACCGCCGGGTCGCCGTCGAACACGGGGACGAATTTCTCCCAATCGAGGCTCACGTCTTTGGCCGCAATCACGTACTTGGCGTTGAGGAAGTCGTACAGAGGCGACGAGCGGCTGGGGATGCCGTTCAGATAGCGGTCGTAATCGGCCAGGCTGAGCGGGTTGACCAGCCCCCCCACGTCGAAGATGCCGTGCAGCAGGCTGGCGTTGGGCTGCCACAAATGCCACACGCCGGTGCGGGTGTCGATGCGATACAGGCTGGTATCGGACTGGAGGAAGCTGATGGCGGACGGATGGTCGAAGTTGCGGGTGGGGTCGTCGTAGCCCACGTCCACGTTGCTCCCCAGGCTGGACAGGTCGAAGAAGAGCAGGCCGACGGCCAGCGCGCCGACGACGGTCGGGCCCAACCTCCCTCGGTGACGGAGGTAGAAGAGTCCCACCCCGGCGATGAGCAGCCCGGCGAAGAAGACCAATCCGTTGGCTGCCGCCGAGGTCCGGGCGAAGATGACCGGGTCCTTGTCCTGGCTGGTGATCACCGCGTAAAAGGCCAGGGGGATGGCGAAAAGGAGGACCGCGCCGACGACCCAGGGCGCGGCGCGCAGCACGCGGGTCAGCGTCGGGCGAAGTTGTTCGTCCGACCAGTGGATCAGGGTGTCCAGTCCAATGGCGGCCAGGGTGGCCAGGGCGAAGTCCATCAGGAAGACGAAACGGGCCGGCGCGCGCATACTCCCGAGACCGGGGACCAGCCAGTAGAGCCAGCCGTGCAGGATCGTGTACCCCCCCATCGCCAGCAGCAAACTGATGGCCGCCAGGGATGCAAACCGGCCGACCGTCTCCAGGGGAGGGCCTTTCTCCCGCGCCGAGTCGCCGAGTCGCCGAGTCGCTGATTCGCCGACCCGTGTCTGGATCAGCAGCGCAAAAAGAGCCAGCAGCAGTGTCAGCACCCCTGCGTAGCCTGTCTCCACCCGGTCCCACGCGCCCCAGTGAGTCGCCGGGTCGCGCCCGAAAAAGCTGGGGACCAGCAACCCCACCAACTGGGCCGGCGCCAGCGAATAGGCGCTGGCCTGGGCGTAGTCGTAGTCGGCGCGCAGGGTGTAGCCAACCATCTCGTAGGCCGGCAACAGAACGAAAGCGGCCAACCCCAGGCCGACCAGCATGGTGATGGCAAAGGTGGCGAGGTACGCAGAAACCCGTTTTCCAACAGGAGACGGGTTTCTTTCTCTCTCCCGCCCGGCGAAGGCCAGCCCCAGGTGATAGAGCAGATCCCATCCCAATCCCAGCGTGATGAAGAGCATGGGCTGGACGTGGCCGGCCGTGGCGGCGATGGCGAAAAAGACGCCGGCCCACACGGCCAATCCCGGTCGCCGCTCCGACAGCGAGCGGTGGTAAAAAAGAAAGATGAAGGGCAGCCAGGCCGCCTGGGCGATGAGATTGAGGTTGCCGAAGTGGACGACGAAATAGTCGGAGAACATGAAGGCCAGCGCGCCGAACAGGGGGGCAAAGGTGCGGGGGAGCAAGGGGGCAGGGGGGGCGGTCTGGTTTCTTCTCCCCTTGCCCGCGCGGTCACCCGGCAAGAGGTTTCTGAGGAACAGATACATCCCTGCCCCGGCCAGCCAGAAGTGAAAGACCGAAAGCAGCATCACCCCACGGTAGGTGACTTCCGGCGTCAGCAAAAAATAGAGCAGGTTGACAGGGTAGAAGAGGCCGGCTTGAATGTCGGCGGCGAAGGGGGTGCCGCTCCACAG
>JAJRXB010000115.1 GCA_024276515.1 Chloroflexota bacterium | reverse complement strand
TTGCGTTAACCGGCGGCTCTTTCCAGCCGCTCGTCGTAGATGGGGGCCAGGTCGTGCCAGTCGAAGTGGGCGACGGCGTGGCGCAGGCGGGTCTGACGGATTCGGTCAATGTTCTGGAGGGCCGACGCCAGCCGGTCTACCAGGTCGTCGAAGTCCCGGTAGAAGCACAGGTCATGATATTCCGAGGGAATCAACTCGGGGTAACTCAACCGTCGGGGGAGGAGGGGAAAGCAACCGCAATAGATGGCTTCCACCACGCTGGCTCCGAAGAAGTCGTGGTGCGAGGTGACGGGCAGCAGGTCGGCCTGCCACAGCCAGCGGGCGTAGCCGGCGAAATCGGGGACGTAGCCAAAATGGCGCACCCGGTCGCCCAATCGGCGGCGAGCCTCGATGAACTCGCTCGGCTGCTGCCGGAAACGCTCGCCCAGGATGACCAGGCCAAAGTCCAGCCCCCGCTCGGCCAGGACGTACAACGTCCGGAAGAAGTCCTCCGGGTTTTTGTCGTATTCCCAGCGGTGGTTCCAGAGAATCAAAGGCTGAGGGCTGGGAGCCGGGGGCCGGGGGCGACAGGCGTCGAAACGGCGCAGGTCGAGGCCCAGGGGGAGAACCTGGCTTTTGGCGCGCAGCGCGTCCACGGTGTCGAGTTCGTTATGGTCGGGAAAGTGCTTGAGCAACCGGGGCAGTTCGTCGAAAAACGAATCCAGATGATAGCGGGAGTTGAAGAAGACGACGTCGGCGGCCAGGGCGCTGGCGTAGTTGATGAAACCGTAGTGGGCATCGCGGCCCTGACGCACGTCCCGGTCGGCGGGGGACCAGGGGTAGCTGAGTTGGTTCTCGTGGAAGTAAAGGGCAACCGGCAGGTGGTGGGTGCGGGCGCGGGTGAGGGCCAGGAAGGTGGTCAGGTCGAGCATGTCGGTGGTCAGGATCAGGTCGGGCGTGGCCTCCATCGCCAGGAATCGACGGGCCAGGGTGACGGCCCCGCCGTGCATCCGCCACTTCCAAAAGCGGCCGGGCAGGGTCAGGACCGTCACCCGATGCCGGCTGTGGGCCGCGTAGCCGTCGGCCCAGGCTGCGTGAGAGCCGGTGTGGTAGGGTTCCAGCAACAGGACGTGCATCTCGTCAACTGAAGGGCGCGATGTGCCGGTCGAAGTGGGCCTCCAGGGCGGCGTAATGGGCCTCCTCGTCGGCCTGGAGCGCGGCCAGCAGCCGGTCGCGGAAGCGATAGCCGCCGTCGGGGTCCTGCGCCGTCAGCACCGAGCCAAAGGTGACGTGCAGCATCTCCCGTCCATCGAAATCATCCAGCACCGAGGCCAGTTCGTCGTCGGTCAGTTGGTCGGGCGTGGGGACCTTGGCCGGGTCCGCCGAGACGTGGTACGAGGCGCGGTCCTCGTCGTAGCGCTCGAAGGCGAAGGCCAGAATCTCGCGGAAGAGGTCCGGCTCCACCCCGGCGACGGCCCGCAGCGCCTCCAGGTAGCTGGTGCCGGCCGTCTTCAGGTGCACCAGGTCGCCGGCCAGCCGGGCGAAGATGGGGTAGATGCTGAATTTGTCGGAGCCGGAGTGCAGGCTGAGCTTGTAGGGTCCCAACGCCCGGGCGACGGCTACGTGCCGGGCGAAGTCGGCCTCGAAGGCGGCCAGGTCGCCGATGTAGTCCACCCCCTTCTCAAAGCGACCGACGTAGCGCGGGGCCAGGCTGACCCACCGCACCCCCAGCCGCTTGAGTTCGCTGGCGACGAAGTAATGTTCGGGGACCGTCGTCGGGCTTTCCGTCTCGTCCACCGACATCTCCAGCTCGAAGTCCCGCCCGGAGCCCGCCGACGGGGGGCGGTCCCCCATTCGATCCGCCAGGTGACGGTACATGCGCACGGTGTGGGCCACGGCCCGACCGTATTTGCCCGCAGCCCGCAGCAGCGTTTCCTCGTCGAAGGTGATGGCGAAGTCGCCCACATCGAACGCGCGGTTCAGGTACAGGCGGCGCAGGTCGTCGGGGGACGATTCCAGGTCGTCCCAGGGCAGGGCCTCGAGCTTCCGGCGCAGGGTGGCCGGGTCGTCGGTGTCGGCGGCGTCGTCCACGTGGTCGCCGGGGTCCACGGTGAAGAAGGTGAAACCGGCGGCGACGCAGCGATCCACGTCGTCAGGGGTCTTGAGGTGATCAGCGTCGGCGCCGAAGCCCCCGCGCCACC
>JAJRXB010000114.1 GCA_024276515.1 Chloroflexota bacterium | reverse complement strand
GGGAAGCAGAACTTCCCTGGCGATTCCTTGCTCTTCGGCATAATTCATGGCATTGAGAAGAGAGGAAGGCTGTGTAAACTGCTGCATGACCTTGTAGGCTGGAGACGTGACTTTGGCCCACCGGCCCCTGGCTGGAAAAATAATCAAATGAGCAGTTTCTCCGGTGATGAATTTCGCACCCTCGGTTACTATGTACTGCCTCTCCAAATCAAGCATCAATTGGTCCTTGTCCGTAACCAATTCTCGAACCATGAGTCTAGCATCGGGTTTTTCTTTCTGCCATAGATAGTCTCAATCGGACGAGGAGCCCCATTGATAAGGGGCTCCTCTACCGAGTTCCCACCAGTGATCTACCAACCACTGGGCCACTGGTAGCCGATGTCCGCTCCAACGAGAAAGACTGGGCAGCAGACCTCTATGCAAAGCTGTCCGTCGTCTTCGACGAAAAGATTGCCTGCCAGTAAGAGCTCCATTTGTCTCACCTCCTTTCTTTAAAGTGTTGGTGCTGGCTGCTTCACTTGCCGGGTCAGGTTACCTGCCAAGCCTGCTCCCTGCCGATTTTTCTCGCAGGCGGCTACTGTGGTCAAGAAGATCCTGGCAATGGATGTCAAGTTTGGGACTGAGAGACTGGGCGTCTGAAGTAGTACTCCTTCCACCAACTCGGGCCACCTATCAAGTCTGGATAGGCAACCACCGACACCAACTCCCAACCTTCTTGGCTCATTTGATTGAGAAGCTTTATGGGGTCTTCCCAGCCAACAACTCTCGGGGGGATTGCAATTTCTACTCCGCGTTGAAAAGTAACAACCTTATATTCCCAACTCGACATGGGGTTTCTCTCTTGGTCTACAGTGCAGTAGATTGAACGGAACTTCAGCGCCGGGCAACAGATGCATCGTCAATATCCTGTAATTTTGGTACCCACCAATCTCCACTGTGACACCATTTTTCTACCACATACTTCATCCCACCACAATGGCCAAAAGACCAGTTTTATCCCTGTCTCTTTTGCCAGGTATCTCCCTGGCGAATCGGCCAGGTGCCCCCGGTCTGTCCGCAGGATAAGCACTATACAACAGAAAAACCCCTGCCCTTCCCCAGGCCAAGGGGTCTCTTTCGTCAGGCATCCAACCTATACCTTCAACCACCCCTGCCGTATCCCCTCCACCACCGCCTCCGTACGGTTGCCCACCCCCAGTTTCTCCAGCAGGTTCCCCACATGAAACCGCACCGTCCGCTCGCTGACCACCAACTCCTGAGCGATGCGGGCATTGGTCCACCCATTGGCCAGCAGCCGTAAGACGTCCAGCTCCCTCTCGGTGAGGGTAACCTCCTCCTCGCTTATCGCCCTCCTCACCACCTTCTCCTCCACCCTCCTGCTAAGCCAAAGCTCCCCACGAGAAGCAACACGAATTGCCTCGACAATGGTGTCCAATGCCTCCTCCTTGAGGACATATCCAGTAGCCCCGGCCTCCAGCAGCCCGAAGACATATTGCTCGTCGTCGTAACCGCTCAAAGCCAGCACCCGCACCGGCGAACCGGCCGCCCGCAGCCGCCGCGCCACTTCCACTCCTGTCACTCCGGGCATCTCCACGTCCAGCAGCAAGACGTCCGGCGCCAGTTCCTCGGCCAGGCGCAGCGCTTCCGCGCCGTCGCTCGCCTCAGCCACCACGACGATGTCGGGGGCCCACTTCAGCAGGCCGCGGATCCCTTCCCGCACCACCGGATGGCCGTCAGCTAATACCACACGAATCGCTTCCATCTCACACCTCCATTACCCCCGTGGTGGCGATGAGTTGTTGCGCTTCCACCTCTACCTTCGCATCGTTGGGGCGGTACCGAGGATCTGGCCCAGTTTGATGAAGGTGGGGCCAAGTTCCTCCAACGCCAGGCGTACTCGTTGGGGAGCGCCTAGTGGGGGAGCCTTTCGACGCCAGCAGTGCAGCAATCGCCGGGGCAGCGCCAGGCAGGGCTGCAGTTCCAACAGGTCCACTCAGTTCGCCGAAACTGTGGCGGACGAAGACCCTCGCGATCTCGCGGTAGCGTTGCAGATGTCGGAATCTGCAGATAGGTGAGCTAGCCATTGATCTCGTTCGGGTGTGGCTAAAATTAGTTGGATGTCCGGCTTCCCTTCGGCTGCGCTCAGGGCAGGCAGCCAGAAAATCCCCGCTGAAGCAGGGTGTCAGGCCTTTCCTGACTCACTTTAGCCGGACTTTTTTATTTTACCACAGGTAGGGTACAAAGGGTATCACGGTGTGGGGGGGACCAACAGGCCTCGGAGGCGCGGCTGTGCCTCTTGCGCGACTTCCTCCCCGACGGCGATGATCTCGACGGCGTGGGAGAAGCCGGTGAGCGTCGTCACGCCCGGCGGGATGGCCGGATGATGATCTCGGCTCCTATGCGGCGCACGGCATCGGCAGGGAGGTTGTCCAGCACTCCTCTTTCCATGACTGGCGATTCATTTACCTACACCGTACAAAAAGGTCACCTTTTATCTCGATAGAATAACTGAACCCCATAGATCACCCCCGGGACCACAACTACCCACTTCAGAGCGACGAAGTGATAACGGAAGAACAGGTAACCAATATTCCCCAGAACCACTGGCAACCAGCCAAGGGGAAAGACGAACAAGGTGAGCACATCCACTTGCTGAAAATAGGGCAACGTCAGTGCACTGGCCGCAGCCAAAGCAAGAAATCGCCGCTGGCGCGATAGCCGCAGCACCAGCGGCGGAACCCAGAGCAACAACGCCCAGGGGCCCACCCATTGCCACAGTGAGATGTTCCCCCACACATTGGGAGGGTTGTTCTGAATCGTGGCCAACACATCTACCGGCCAGGTGGGATAGAGCACCAGCGAGACCAACACCCCGCACAACGGGATGAGC
>JAJRXB010000005.1 GCA_024276515.1 Chloroflexota bacterium | reverse complement strand
GGCGAGCCTCGGAGCGGTCGGAGTAACCGTCCAGGTCGGAGTCCTTGTTGAAGCGGAACAGGGCCACCGAACCGGGGGCGGCCGGGGTATCCTGGAAACCCTCGCTGCCGTCGCCCAGCCCGTCGGTGTAGACGTTCCACCAATCGGCGGTGGACAGGGCGTGCTTGCACCACAGCGCCGTGCCCACGCGCTGCGGCTCGTTGCACCACGCCGGCGTGTCGGCGCGGTACTCCGGCGTCCAGATGGCGATCAGGTTGCCGTCGGCGTCGGTGGTGTGGGGGAAGTAGCGGGCCAGCACGTCCAGCACCGTCTCCGTGCCCCAGGTGGGGATGAGGGTTGTGTCAATCAGTTCGTCGCCGTCGTCGGTGCCGTCCTCCATGGCCACCAGCACCCCGGCGTTGACCGCGTCCTGGTAGAACAGCTCGTCAATGCCGTAGGTGTAGTCCTCGACCACGATGCGCAGCGGGCCACCCAGGTCAATGGCCTTCATCTGCTCCAGGGTGAGGGGGATGCGCGCCGAGGTGTAGGTGTGCTCCTCGTCGGGCATGAAGTTGTGGAACTTGCCATCGCCGCCCACGTCATTGGCCACGAAGTAGGTGTAGGCCGGGTTGGGGTCATCGCCGATGTAGACGTTGAAGGCCAGGTCGGCGATCTCGCGGGCGTACTCGGTGCCGGTGTTGCGGACTTTGTAGGTGAACCACAGGTCGGCGGCGTGGGCCGAGTCCACGGCGGTGGCCGTGCCCCAGGATTCTTCATTGGAGAAGGCTTCGCCGTTGGTGATGGTGTGCTCTTCGTATTGCTCGGTGGTGGTGGTTTGGGCACCACCCCAGGAACGGCCATGGGCCGTAGCAGTTGTCCTAATGGGAGCGGCTAGGATATGCGCAATCTCGTAGAGACGATTGCTGATTAGCTCACTACTTTGGAGATAAGCATATTGAGTGCCTTGGATTGCCCTTGCGAGATTACTGGTGTCCAAACTCTGATTCAATATCACAGTCTGTTCGTTGTTATACTCGACACTTGTAGTCTGATGTTGATTCACATGCAAATTCGTTTGAGCGGTATCGGGTGGAAAGGCATCGCCAAGATCGCTGATCCCAGCACCTACCAAAGCAGCTCCAGCTACAAGTCCCCCTGCGCAAGCAGGCCATGCAGCCAGTGCGCCAATGCCAAATGTGGCAATGGCTGCGAACCCTTCAGCACCACACCCAACGGCTGCTGTCCCAACACCTGCCGCGACTCGAAGCGTTCCTCCCGCGAGTTTACCCCAGTTTACGCTTGATACAGAAATGGGATGTTGTGCCCCGGCTGCGCTTAGCAAATGCTGTTGAAGCGATTCAGACACCTCCTGCCACTCATTCCACGTCACCGTATTCGCTACACTCGTGCTCGTCCCCTCCGTCTTCGCCGTGCTGTACGAGCGCTCGGTGCCGGAGCCGATGGTGTGGTCGGTGGTCACCGTGGTCACCGTCTCCACGTGCAGCGAGGACTCCACCACGTCAATCTCCGGCACGGGGAAGGCGGATACCAGGGGGTGGTTGCCGGGGGCTTTGACCCACGAGGGCATCTCGGCGAAGATCACCCCCCAGTCCTCGTTGCGGGGCAGCGCGCCGTAGCCGCAGTAACCGCCGCTACCGGGGCAGTAGGTGTTGCCGAACAGTTCCTGCCCATCGTCGAACTTGTCCCGGTCGGTGGACTCGCGGTTCATGTTCAGCCCCAACTCCCACCGCTCGGCCAGGTCAGGGATGGAGTCCTGGTCGTCGTCGTAGCAGCCAGCGTGGTCCGGCGGCCAGCCGACGAAGGGCTTGCCGCTGCTGGGCGGGCCGGCGGTCTCGTTGGCCAGCCAGTTCTTGGCCGCCTGCACCTCGTCGCCGTCGCTCACTCCGTCGCCGTCGGAGTCGGCGTTCATCGGATCGGTGCACCACCACTGCTCCTGGGTGTTGGTCAGGCCGTCGGCGTCGTCGTCCACGCTGGAGAGGGCGGACAGCCCGGCCTGCTGTTCCACCGTCAGGGCGGCCATCATCCCGCGCACGTCAGCCACGGCGCTCTCCACGCCCTGGACGCCCAGGCTCTTCTGCCGCTCTACCTCGGCCGCCCGGTCCAGCAAGGGCTGCACTCCCTGGGCCAGCAAGGGTTTCTCCTGGGCATGGGCTTCGGTCAGCAGGCCCAGGTCGTCCGTGGCCTGGGGCCGGAAGCGCAGTCGGGCCAGGGCTTCCAACTGGTCGCCGTCGGTCAGGACCACGGCCCAATCATCGCCCTGCTCCAGCACGGTGACTCCCACCCGCTCCAGCCGGGTCCAGGCAGCCGGATCGGCAACGGTGATGCGCGTGCGGTACAGGCCGGACTCGCCATCGGGGACCGCGGTCGGCCCGGCGGCCTGCACCGGGCTCAGCGCCGCGCCCGGCAGGGGCAACAACAGGGCCACAACCACCATCAACGACAGACACTCGTGGGTCAATCGCCGTCGCTCAGACATCTCATCCTCCTTGTGCCACTGTGACTCCGAGGCCCGCTGTGGAGCCGGGGTGGATCGGTCATTCATCCTCATGTATATAGATGCCAAACCCTCGCCGATTCTTTCAATTTGCGCCGAACTGGGGTGCAAATCGTCGCCCTTCGACGCAAAAAGCCGACCCTTCCCTGTCGCTCTGACAGGGATCAGATCGGCTTTCAGCATTCGCAGCCATAATGAACCACGCCTCCACGTCCAGTGCGAGCCAAAGCCACCGGGTATGTTCCCATGTTGCCCTGGAGTTTTTGCCGATGCACCGATGGATGGCGTGGTGAATTGTGATGGCAGGTGCAGAAGTGGTCAGGCTCCCGCCTGACGCGGTGTCCAGGGCGAGCTGTCCGGTTATCTGACATGATTATAGCACCCTTGTCATCAGCGGTCAAGTCAGCGTGGGCTTGACCGGGCGGCGCGGCTATCAGTGCGTGGGAATCCCACCCGCCCCTTGACAACCGGCCCGGACAATGGTACACTTTGTCTGAGGCATCACAGCCCCACCGCAGGCCGACCCGAAGCGCGAGATCACTTGCCGGACGAAGGGACCTGCCTGAAGACCAAACTGGATGCTCCACAAGTTAGGAAGGGTTGCAGCCAAGTTGGACATTGAAACCATCCGGCGATTGGTTCGAACCAACCGGTACCAGGTCAAACGTCATGCTGTGCAACACGCGGTCAAAGAAGGTTTCGGTGAGACACAGATGGTTGCTGCCATCCTGGCCGGTCAGATCATTGAAGTATACCCTGAGCGACGGCGAGTGTTGATCTGCGGTAGGGCCACACTTGAGTCGGAGACCTCGGTTTACCTGCACGTTGTCTGCGAGCAGAACTATGCCGATCAGATTGAACTTGTGACAGCCTATATCCCAGACGAACTGGAATGGGAGAAACCCCCATTGAAACGGAGACGAAAGCACAAATGATGCCTGAACCCAATCTCAAACCACCTCTCTGTTCTGAACACCGTATCCCGATGGCCTGGGGTGAAACGGATTTCACGTTCGATGAAGGCGATGTCCTGGTTGTTGTACGCCATATTCCTGGCTGGGTATGCCCTTATGGAGACGACACGGCCTTTGCCCCAGGTGTTGCCGATGAAGTGATCAGGACCACTCGCGAACTGGTCAAAGTGGCCAAACACGCCCGTGAGACCCAACCGCAGTTTCCAAAACAGGAATACCTGGTTAGAGTGGTGGCGTAACGTCAATCGTTATCACAACCTCACCACCCCTTCAACACCAGCGGCAAGTACACCTTGTTCTCCAGCTCGGCCTGGCCGATGAGGGCATAGATGCCGGCCCGGTCGGTGGCCGTTGATAGCGCCCCCCGGCGCAGGTCGTGGGTGGACTCCAGCGGCTCCCACTGCCCGCTGGTCGGGTTCCACACGTCGAGGCGCAACGTATCCGTGTAGTTGCTGCCCCGCATGTCGGGGTGATAGTGCAACCGCAGCGCCGCCGGCCGCGCCAGCCGGGTCAGCGCGCCGGAGAAGCGCACCTCGTAGGCGCTGCCCACCACCAGCGAAGGCGCATCCGGCCGGGCCGGCGGGGCGTTGACCGGGGCGATGACCACGTAGGTCTGCACCGGCACGCTGCCCGATACTACGTGCAGCGCCAGGTTGCCGTCGCCGGAGAACAGGTCGCTGCCCACCGTCGGGGAAACGGCCAGCAGGCTGTAGGCGCTGCTCATGTCCACCGCCCCCCCTTCGCCGTCCGTGCCGCTCACCCGCACGCTGCC
>JAJRXB010000113.1 GCA_024276515.1 Chloroflexota bacterium | reverse complement strand
CTGACCCTTTGCATCCTGCAAGCCCTGGATGCGTTGCTGCCCGAAGACCCCTCCCGCATCAAACTCGTCGCCATCTCCACCACCCTGGCCACCAACGCCATCGCCGAAGGCAAAGGCCGGCCGGTGGCTCTCTTCCTGCTGGGCTACGACCCCGACCTGGTGCGTCGTTTCAAATTCGAGGGACGCTTCGCCACCTCCCGTTACTATTACTTTCGGGGAGGGCACGACCTGTATGGGCAGGAACAGGCTCCTTTGGACCTGGACGCCATCGTGGAGAAGGCCCAGGCGCTGCAAGACGAGGTAGAAGCCTTCGCCGTCTCCGGCTATTTCAGTCCCTTTAATGCCAGCCACGAAGAGCAGGCGTACGCAGCCATCACCCGCGCCACCGACCGGCCGGTGGTGCTGGGTCACCAGCTCGCCAGCCGGCTGAACTCGGTGCAGCGGGCGACCACCGCCACGCTCAACGCCTCGCTGTTGTCTGTGTTGCAAGATTTCATCACGGCCATGCGCCACGCCCTCGACGAGCGGGGGTTGGCCGCCCCGCTCATGGTGATGCGCGGCGACGGCGCGCTGATGAGCGCCGACGTGGCCGACCACCGGCCGGTGGAGACAGTTCACTCCGGACCGGCCGCCAGTGCCATCGGCGGGCGCTTTCTGGCCGGGCAGGATCGGGCACTGGTCATTGACATCGGCGGCACGACGACCGACATCGCCGTGGTGGATGGCGGACGGGTGACGGTCCGGGAGGAGGGGACTACCGTAGGGCCCTACAGCACAGCGGTGCGGGCGGCAAACGTCCGCTCCATCGGGCTGGGCGGCGATAGCTTTATCGGCTTTGACCTAGAGGATCAGTTGCAGGTGGGGCCGGCGCGAGTGGTGCCCATCTCCTACCTGGCTCACACAGACCCGCGCGTCGCCCGCGAGCTGCGCACGCTGAATCATCGTCTCCAGAAGCGTCCCACCCCCGACCAGATTGAGTATTGGTTCCTGCAACGAGAGCTTCGACGTTTTATTCAAAATGATCGTGGGCGGCAGGCGCTCGATTTGCTGCGCGAGCGACCGATGTCCCTGCCCGAAATTTTGCAGCGCTTGGGATTGCTCCACCCGCTGCAATTTGGCGGACAGTCTCTCATCAAGGAAGAAATCATCGGGCGGGCGGCGCTCACCCCCACCGACCTGCTGCACCTGACCGGCGAGTACGCGCCGTGGGACGCGGAGGCGGCCCGCATCGCCGCCGACCTGATCGCCCGCCTGCGGGGCTGGTCGGTGGATGAACTCATCCGGCGGGTGATGACACACATCGCCGAGCGTATCGCGGCCGAGGTCGTCTCTTTCCTCAGTGGCCAGCCCTTGCACCGCGTGCCCGATTACACCGCTCCCGACAATCTGGGCCTCTGGCTCTTTGAAGAGAGCCTGTACCACCGACACCCGTACCTGGGTTGCCAGATTTCGCTCAAGATACCCATCATCGGCATCGGCGCGCCGGCCGGTATCTTCCTGCCCTGGGTCGCCGAACTGCTGGGGACCGAATTGATTTTGCCGCCACATCATCAGGTAGCCAACGCGGTGGGTGCCGTCGCCGGCAGTGTGATGATCAGCCGGGAAGCGTGGATATTCCCTCAGATGCATGGTCTGAACGTGGTAGGCTACTACGCGCGAACCGGCCGGGAACGTCGCCGGTTCCCGGTGCTGGCAGAAGCCATCGCCTACGCCCGGCAGGCCATCGGCGAACAGGCGTTGGCCGAGGCGCAGGAGGCAGGCGCCGTGGACCCCCATTTGGAATTTGAGCAACTGCCCGACGGCGTCGAAAGCTACCGGCTCCGGGTCAGGGCAATTGGCAATCCCCGGTTGGGCGGGTAGCGCGAGTCCCGGTCCTGCTCTGCTCAGACGTCCCCTGGTATTATTTGAGATCTCTCGGAAAATTTGGCAGACTTTCCGAGAGATCTCTATTTATGGCGGTTTCCCCAATCGTAGGGGCAAGGCATTCCCAACGTCGGGTTTGCCAGGCTAGGCTCCTTTGGCGGACCGAGAGTCTTCG
>JAJRXB010000112.1 GCA_024276515.1 Chloroflexota bacterium | reverse complement strand
GCAATCTTGCGCTGTGCCCCACAGAGTCTCGGTGATGAGGACTCCTACGCCGCCATCCGAAGGGGTGGGCGTTGGCCCTGGCGTGGCGGTGGCCGTGGGGGTGGGGGTTGGCACCTCTGCGGGGAAGTAGTTCAGCGCGGCGTTGGCCTGCACCAAGCCAAATCCATAGGTGGCATCCCAGCCCGGCGCTCCCAGGTCGGCGGCGGTCGACACGAGGGCGGTCCGTATTTTGTCGGGGGTGTCGAATTGCGGCAGGCTGGCCAGGAGGGCCGCCACCCCCGAAACGTGGGCAGCAGCCATCGAGGTGCCGGAGAATTGGGCGTAGCTGCCGCCCGGATACGTGGAATAAACGTCCACGCCGGGGGCCACGAGATCCACGGTATCCCCGGTGGTGGAAAATGGGGCGATCTGATTGCTGGCATCGGTGGCGCCGACGGCGATCACGCTGGGGTAGGCCGCCGGATAGTTCACGGCAGACGTGGCCGAGTCGCCGGTGGCGGCGACGAGGGTAACGCCGCGCGTGTAGGCGTAATCGATGGCGGCTTCGAGCAGGGCGCTGGGCATTGGGCTGCCGAGGCTTAAGTTGATGACCCGCGCTCCCTGGTCGGCGGCGTAGACGATGCCCTCGGCCACCTGCGCGTAGGTGCCGAAGCCGGTGCTGTCGAGCGCCTTCACCGGCATAATTCGTGCGCCCCAGGCTACTCCGGCTATCCCCTGGCCGTTGTTGGTGTCGGCCGCGGCGACGCCGGCCACGTGGGTTCCGTGCCCGTGGTCGTCTTGCACATCCCCGGTGCCGGCGACGGTGTTCCACCCCATCCAGTCGTCCACGTAGCCGTTGCCGTCGTCGTCCACTCCATTGGTGCGTTTGTCGTTGCCGGCCGCGTCCAGTCCTGTTTCGCCTGGGTTGTTCCAGATTTTGGCGGCCAGGTCGGGATGGGTCACGTCCACGCCGGTGTCGACCACGGCGATGACCACGTCCGGCGATCCTGTGGTGATGTCCCACGCCTGGGGAGCCTGGATATTCAATAAGTATGATTGCGAAGACCAGTATAAATCGTCAGGGACGAGGTAGGCCCGGACGATGTAATTCGGTTCGGCAAATTCCACGGTGGGGTCTTGCCGAAGAGATGCGATGGTCTGTGCGACTTGCCCCGGCGGGACCTTCAGCACCCAAACGTTTAGACCCTCCAGCGCGCGTTCGACCTGGCCCCCCTGCGACTTGGCAAGAGCCGCCACCATTTGGGGAGAATAGCCGGGGAAGGGGAAGAACCTGACGAGGACTTCGTCGGGCACGTACTCGCCTTCCAGCTCCACCGGGACCGGTGTGGCCGTCGGGGTGGGGGTGGGCGTGACGGTCGGCGTGACGGTCACGGTGGACGTGATGGTCGCTGTGGCCGATGGCGAGGGCGTCACCGGCTGGGTGGCGGACGCGGTGGGCGTGACCGTTGGGGTGGTGGGCGAGGTAGGCGCGACGGTCGGCATAAGGGTGGCGGTGAGGGTGATGGTCGCCGTGACCGGTGCGGTGACTACTGAGGTGGCGGACGGGACGGACGTGGCCGTCTCGGTCGCGGTGGATGTGACGGTCGGGACAGCGAGTTCGGTGGACGTGGCTGTGGCCGTGTCGAGGGCCAGGGGCGTGTCTGCTGGGACGGCGGACTCGGTGGGCGTGGCTGTTGGAGTGGGGGTGGGGGTATCGCCGCTGTCCGTGGCCGAGGTGTCGGTCGGCACAGGCGTCGCTGTCTCCAAATCAGAAACCGGCGTTTCGGTGGGCAATTGTTGGGCTGCAATGGGTGGCACTTCTCGCGCCAGGAGAAGGAAATACAAACTCAGGATGGCAAGGAACAGCATCGCCATCCGGACGCAGGATTGGCTTCGGCGGGCCAGGTTGGAGAGTCCGGCCTGTCGTGTGCGCGTAGCTGATTGTCGCATATTCTCGTTGGGAGGACGTCGCATAGTGTTTTTCTTGCCGTCAGTCGATCTCATACCAATTGCCTGTTGAAAGCGATAAAGCGACTAAAGTCGCCCCTGAAGGCTCCAGGCCGAGCGTCGGCCTGCGCCGACGCTGCTGGGGCGTCCACGGAGGTGGACGCTTGGCCGCCAGGCCTCCAGGAGCGGTTTCAACCGCCTGTGCCGGAATAGGGATTCCGGCGCTGCCGGGTTTGCCGGGTTCTCGCCGCCTCGTAGCCCGCGCCGGAATAGGGATTCCGGCGCTGCCGGGGGCGATTCTGGAATATGATCATTTCCCGTGGCACAACTGGCACGTGCCCCGGTTGTCCACGCGGAGCAGGGCGCTGCGGTTGTCCCCGTTGGGTGTCGTTGCGCCGTCGGGCCACTCCACGACGCCCGCGTACCCACCCATGCTGGCAGAAGTGCCGTGCGCCACGTGGCAGGTCATACACGTCACGTCGTGGCTGAACATAGGCCCGCCGGTTGGCATGATGCCGCCGTGTATGTCGTGACATAAGTTGCAACTGGGAGAACCCTGCGTCATGTGGCGATAAGCAAAGATGGGATCACCCGAATCGGTGTTCTCACTGTTGGCAGATGCCAGGTAGCGGGTGTGACATTGCGTACACCACTCAGAAAGCTGGTCTGCCTGGGTCCCGTAGTCCTCGCCAAAATACTGGTTGCCGGATTTCAGGGGAGTGTCGGAAACGGTATAGACTTTGTCCACCTCGTCCTCGACGTCCACGCCGCTTCCCGCGCCTGAGTCGATGGGGATTGCACGGAGCAACCGGTAGGTGGGGTTGCCGGTGGTGCCGGCCCGGCCGTGCGGGTCGTGGCACGAAGTGCACGACAGGTTGATGGTCGCGCCGGGGCCAGAGCCGATGGCCCCGTTGCCCCAGGCCGTACCGGTGCTGCCATCTACCAGGTGGTTTGACGTGGTGGGCGTGCTGGCAGCGGCCCCATCCCAGTTTGTGTCTATCAAGGCGTTGACAAAGCCGCCGCCTTTCAGGCCACGGGTCACGTCGCCCTCAGCGGGATCCTCGGCCTGGCTGTCTCGTTCGAGATAGATGCCGTCCATAACGTTGGTATCCGCACCAGCGCCGGCGTTGCCGTGACAGGTGTAGCACAGGTTGGGCACGCCGTCGACCAGCAGCCTGGCTGCGATGGCGGTGTGAGCCCGGTGACAACCGGCGCAGGCATCGGTGGTAGCTGTGTAGCCACCGTGCGGACCATTGTCGGCCCGGGCAACCCGCGCCAGACCAGGCCCCAGCAATAGAGTGGCTATCAGAAGGATAAGGAAGAAGGAAACGATGTGTCTTCTCATGGACAGCCCTCGCCTGATGCGGAACCTGCTTCAACTTTTGACCAGGGGTAAGGGCGAGGCATTCCGATCCAGGTCTTGCGCTATGAAGACTCTCGTCCGTTGACGGACCTGGCTTGGCAAACCCGATGTTGGGAATGCCTCGCCCCTGCTCCTGCTGGAACGAAGGCTGGCTTCGGCGGACCGGGTTGGGTAGCCCGGCCCGCCGCGCCTGCGTGTCGGCGTATCGTACATTGCTATCGACGATTGTCGCCGTTCTCTTGGTTTTGTCAGTCTTCGGATGCACCGAGATTGACGAAACGGGCCGAAGCACTGCTGTGGGGGTATATGCCCCCGGATGTAGCGAAAGGCCACTGTAGGCTTACCTACTTGCCGTGGCAACGCTGGCACACCCCCCGGTTGTCCGCCCGCAGCAAAGAACTACGCGCGTCTCCATTGGGTGCGGTTGCCCCATCAGGCCACTCGACAGTGCCCGCATACCCCCCTGCAATGGCAGTAGTGCCATGCGCTACGTGGCAGGTCATACACTCCACGTTGTGATGCCACTCGGGACCGACAGTGGTTCTGAGAGTTGGAGGAGAACCAAAGTCGATGTGGCAGCTATCGCAGGTGCTGGGCGTCCCTTCAGACATATGGCGGAAGGTGAAGATGTCGTCACCGGAGCCAGTGCTCCCGCTGCCCGAATCGGCCAGATAGCGGGTGTGGCACTGGGCACACCAATTAGACACTTCACGTTCTTGTTGATCCATAGCCGTCCAGGTGTTGCCCGGGGTGATCGGGTAGCCTTCCCCAAAGTACTTGTTGTTGGCGTCAGAAACCGTGTAGATTTTGTTCGCCTCGTCGGCGACGTTGACACCGATGGCTGCGCCCGAGTCGATTGGTATCGCTCTCAGCAACCGATAAGTAGCGTCGCCGGTTGTGCTGGCACCGCCATGCGGGTCGTGGCACGACGCACACGACAGACTGAAGTTCGCTGCCCCGGCGCCGGAGCCAATGCTGCCATTGCCCCAGGCCGTTCCGGTGCTACCGTCGTTCAGGTGAGACGATGTGACCGGCACACTGGTAGCAACTCCGTCGAAGTCTGTGTCCATTAAGGCGTTGACAAAACCGCCGGCTTTCAGGCCTCGGTTGACGTCGCCCTCAGCGGGAGCTTCGGTTTCAAAGTCTCGCTCAGCATAGACGCCATCCTCAACGTTGGTGTCGGCACCGGTGGCGGTACTGCCGTGGCAAGAAAAGCACAACTCAGGCATAGTGTCGACCAGCAACCTGGCCGCAGGAGCAGTGTGTGCCCGGTGACAACCGGCACAAGCATCGGTAGTGGCCGTATAGCCGCCATGTGGGCCATTGTCGGCCAATGCCCAACCGGTTGGTAGAGCCAGGAGCGTCAGCAAGCCGATGGCAAGGATGAGCTTGAGTTTCATGTACTAACCTCCTTTCTCCGACTTGCCCCTCCCGCCCGAGGGCGGGAGGGGAGCAAGCAGAGATTAGGTTGAGCCAGGCTTGTGCTATGCTCCTATTTCTGGTGGCAAACCTCGCATACACCGCGGTTGTCCAGGCGCAACAGGGCGCTGTCGGTCGCGGTGGTGTTGCCCGGCAACGTGCCGCCGCCGGTAGGACCACCGTCAGCAAAGCCGGTCATTTGCGCAGACGTGCCGTGCGACAGGTGGCAGGTGTTGCAGACGACGAGGTCGGTACCGCCCAGTGGCAGTGTGTAGCCGCCCATGCCCACCGTCTCCGGGTTGGCGTTGCCGCCGTAGTTGTAGGGCATGTCGATCCGGTGCGTGTACCCGCCACCAAAGACTTGCCCAGCGGTATCGCTACCAACGTTGGCAGCGGTCTCGTGGTAAGCCTCGTGGCAGGCGGCGCAGACGTTGCTCATGTCGGCCGGCCAGCTCTCGGCGTCGTAGACCTGGGCACCCTCGTCCACTTGCGTTACCGTCACCGCGTTACCGTTGATGGTTGCCTTGATGATGCGGTAGTTGGGGGAGCCATGGGGATCGTGGCAAGAGGCGCACCCCAGAGCTTCGCCGGCGGCGAGAGCTGCCAGGGTGCCACGGTCGACGCCATTACCCCAGGCATCCGTGACGGTTTCCGACACGTCGTGGGTGGAGGTGGTCGCAGCCGTTTGATAGTTGGTGAAACCACCACCGTTCAGAGGAGTGCCGGTGTTGGAACCAGCTACAGCCTCGAGCACACCGTCGTTGACGTTTGTCACTGCGCCGGTTGCGGTGGAGCCGTGGCACGACATACACAGAGCGAACGTGCTGTCCTCGATCAACAGTTTAGGCCCGGCTGCTGTGTGGGCCCGGTGGCATCCAGCGCACGCGTCTGTGGTAGCCGTGTAGCCCCCGTGAGGGCCGTTGTTGGCAGACGTCAGCCCGACCATGGCCAGCGCCAGGGCCAGTACGACGACTGTCACTAGAATCAGTTTCTTCATTTCTTAATTTACCTCCCATTCCCGAAGTTTCGAAGTATGTGGCATGCGAGTCGTTGCGTTATTTTTTACCCAGATCACCCCCTTTCTTCAGCGGTGTGTGCCAGTGGCCCATAAACTAGTGCTCTATCAAGCCGGTTCTGATAAACCCGATGTCTGCGCCGGAATGGGGATTCCGGCGCTCCGGCAGCCCTGGAATCCCCATTCCAGGGCCATCGCTTGTCGAACCCTTTTGATAAGAGTGTTAATATGACCAGACCTGGATACGGTCGTTCTCCCGGTCGGCGACGTATAACCGACCGCTGGAGTCTAACGCGATGTCATTGGGATAATTGAACTGACCGTCGCCCATCCCCCAATCGCCAAAGGCGAACAAGAAGTTGGGCTCGGGACCGGAAACGTCGTAGACTTTCACGTCCTGCCCCACGGCATCTACCACGTAAAGGCGATCCCGTGCGTCCATGGCGGCGCCTCGGGGCAGACTGAGCGCGCCATCGCCGGAGCCTTGACCGAAATTGAAGAGAAAGCTGCCCTGACCGTCCCAGGCAGAGATCCGCCCGTTGTTGCCATCGGTGACGTAGATGCGGCCCTGGGAATCGGGTACGGCCGTGTTGGGGAAAAGGAACTCACCGTTGCCCTGGCCGTAGCTCCCGAACATTCTTTCGGGCGGATTGAACTCTTGCCAGGAGGGGGCCATGATCACTTCGGCCGGGAACTCACGAACAACGTTGAAGCCTTCTGTGGCTACGTCGGTCAGCAACATCCTTCCCGTTTCATCGATCCGGACCCCCAGCGGTGCCCAACCCCCCGGGTCGGGCGCGGGCAGGGTTTGTTCAGACTCTCCCGTTTTCTGGTAGTACACATCCGACTCAAACTGGTTGTAGGCGAATGTGTCGCCGGGCTGCAGGCCGTTGGTGTGTTTGGACACGTATTCGCTCAAGGTCAGGTCTGGGGCCAGGATCGCATCCCAAAAGTTCCCTTCCGGGTCGTACACAAACAGGGTGTGTTGCAGGCGGTCGGTGACAAAAACGCGGCCGGTGCTATCGGTTGCCAGGTAAACCGGGGATCGCTCGCCGGGCGTGGTGCGAGGCGGGGCAAAGGAGCCCAGCGGATCGCCACCCCGGTCAAATATCTTGACCAGGCGTTCTCCTCCGGTTTCGGTCACGTAGATTCGATCCTCCTCCGGTGAGAGGGCCACGCCGACCGGCTTGTCCACGCCGTAAATCGAAAATAAGTAGTGTGGCGGATAGTTCACGTCTACCGGCAACGGCACCATTTCGGGCAGTGGCGCCGGTCGCCGCAGATAACGGACAAACAGCGCCGCGACACAAGCCAGCAAAGCCAGCAATAGCAGTAGCACCAGAAGCAGCAATCGGCGTCGGTTCTCTTCTTTTTCTTCCTTCTCCACTTCCATCTCGGCGGGGTGGATGTCGTGTTCAGTGACCTTGTTCTCAGGCATCTCGGTTGACATAGTTTCTTTTCTATTCGTTTGCGTTCATGGCGGCTTGGATACGACCCTGCGCTTGTTGGGCGGCAAAGTCACCCGGATTCAGTTCGAGTGCTCGCTCTATTGCTGCCAGTGCCGCTTCCAGGTTGCCCATTTTTTCGTAGGTCATTCCCAATCCCAGAAAGGCCGGGGCAAAATCTGGCAGGGCCTGGGTAGCCTGCTCAAGGTAGGTCTGCGCCGTTTGATAATCTTGCAGACAGAAGGCTTCCATCCCCTGGGCGTAGACTACGTAATCGGGCTGATCCAGGGCGGAGTAGCTCTCGATCATACCGCTGTAAGCTTCGGTAAAGTCGGGCACAAGGCGCACCGCCTGATGATAACGTTCCAGGGCGGTCTCCGGCTGACCACTGGCCTGATAAGCCAGGCCGGCTTGATAGAGCGCATCTGCATCGGTTGGAGTGATGACCAGTGCCGCTTCCAGAGCGGAGATCGCCTCATCCGGGCGGTTTAGTTTCATATAGCTTTCGCCCAGGAAGTAGTATGCCCCTTCCAAAGCGGTGTCTACGTTGGCCATCGGCTGATCTTTGCGCGCTGCCACGAATTTCTCCAGCGGGTCTAAGGCGGCCTCTGGTTGGTTCAGGCGAACGTGGGCTATGCCAGAGATCAGCAGGGCACCCTCGTTCTCCGGGTATAAGCTCAACACCTGGTTTGTTTGATCGAGGGCTTCGCGATACATCCCATTGCGCAGGTAGTATTCGGCCAGAGCCACCCGCGTCTCGGGGTTCTGTGGATCTTCGCGGATGGCCTTCTCCAACTGCTCGATGTCCAATTCGATCGGCGATTTGTCCTCTAGATAAACGTAGCGGTCCCAGTAGTAGTAACCGCCAAACAGCGCCAGGCTGGTGATCAGGGCGGCCAGCACGACCCAAATGGCACGCTGGATGTTCTGCGCACTAAGGCGTCGGCGCTTTTGTGTGAGATGATTGGGGGTAGGCATAAAAAGACTCCTCTTCTGCCTCGACGAGGCTGGCGTCGTTCTCGAGTAACTGGTAACAGGTCGTCATCTAGAAACACCAACCCGTTACTAGCTTACCACATTTTCATAAGAAATTCATGTGAAAATGGATAGAGAACTATGTGAAAATGGTTAGAAATCCCACCAGCCGTTTCAGAGGCATCCGACGAGTTGATCGGCACTATACAGCGTTTTCTACCTGTCGTTTCCACTAATACCTCGTCAAGGTAGTTTTGACAAGTTGGACCAAGTCCCCACAGAAGCGCAAAACAGCTTATCAAAATCAGGTTGATGAGGTACTAAGGGCTTGTTCGTCACCAGGCATAAACTGAGTGCAGCCCGTGCTGCCCGCAGGGTCAGTAAAGTATGAAGTTACTTCTGGACAAGCACTAAGGATTGGTGACGATGCCGCCCGGATGGCATCGGCTGCACAAAATATCTTGGTGGCAGGTGTAACAAACCTGATTGCCTTTCTTGCGATACTCGTCGGCGTGAGTGAACAGCATATCTGGTGGGTGTGACAGGTTATGGCATGCCTCGTTGGTGCAGAATCCCTTTCCATGGCAACTGTAGCACTCTTCCCGTTCGGTTTCGGTCACGGTGCGATGTTCGATGGTCCAGCGGAAGTCAGAATGTGAAGCCGGAACATCGCCGACGATGACCGGGGCCTCGACGAGCATGTCGTCGCCGCGCCCGACGATGGGGACGGTGTGGCACAGGTTGCACTTGACGCTGATGATCTCTATTTCGTTCCCCGCCGGGTCTACGGCCACGTGCTTGCCGTCGTGACAGCGGAAGCATCCTGGGAAGGGGGTGTGCCACTCGTTGTTCGGATTGGTCTGCCAGTTCACCCCCATATCCGGGAAGTTCGTGTCGGCGTAGATCCTTTTGAGTTCGGCGAGAGCGGCGTATATCTCAGACCGACGGTTGGCATACACCTCTGGATACCCGACCCGATAAAAATCGGCCAGCCCATCTATGGCTGCGTAAGCCTCGGTTTTATCGGGGTATTCTGCTTTTAAGACTTCTACTGCTTTGGCCCGGATATAGGGAAGGTCTCGGGAGATCAAACCTGCGCTGATGGCCTGGTCCACGGTCACTTCGGGCGGGGGAATGAAATGGGCGGTGCGGTTGTGGCAATCTATGCAGTCCATCCGCCGCATTTTGCCCTCGGCACGAGCCTCCTCCACGAAGGAGGTCCAGGCCATGTTGAGCATGTCGCGAGCGTAGAACTCTTTTAACGAACCGTCCGGCTGTTCGACGCCCACCCACAAAATCACCTGTCTCTGTTCATCGGCGGGGATGTAGTAGACTGGGTTGGTAATGTGCCAGTGGATGCCCTCGCTCACGCCGGTGCTCTCCTGCCAACCGCCCATCTTCAGGATGAGGGTAGACTGCACCGGCGTGTTGGCCTCGTCGTTGTCGTAGTGAACGATGGTCTTGATGATATTGTCTTTGAACGTGGTGGGAGCGTGACATTCCTCACACGTCTCACGTGCCGGGCGCAGGTCGTGGACCGGGCTTTTGATGGGACGGCTGTATGAATTCACGAGCACAGCGTACACCTGCCGTAGACCGTCGATCTTGGATTTGACGAAGAACGACGCGCCCGGCCCAATGTGACACTTTGCGCACTCCACGTTGGCATGCGGCGAGCGTTCGTAACGCACGAACTCGGAGCCCATCGGATGGCAGACCGTGCCGCAGAACTCCGCACTCTCGGTATACGCATAGGTTTTGAGGCCGCTCACCAGAAAGACGACCCCTATCAGAATAAGACCGATGAAACTGAAGAGCACCGCGAGTCGATGTCTGGGGCGGTTGAGGTCGATCGTAAAGCTCGGCCAGCGGAACCAACCTCTGCGCCTGGTTTCGGGGAGAACCGGCTGTGCGGCCTCTTCGGTTGGCTTACGCAAAACTTTAAGCTGTTTCATAGCTGGTTTCCGTTAGAGTAGCTTTGGAATCACCCCGGGCGCTTTCTCTGGATATTCTCTGCAAATACTCGTAAGCTGCCAGGATACGCCGATACTCCAGCGGATGGTTGTGCCGCATTTCCTCCTCTGTCATTATGCCGGTGAAAATGCTTCGGTTCCGTTCTTTGATGACCACGTGGTACGTGTGCCAGGTAAGAATGGCCAGGGTGGCTAAAACTGCCTCCCAACCGTGTAAAGCCCGAGAAACGGGAATTATATCGCCGGGCAACACCGAGGTAGCAGTGATGGGAAACCACATGATCAGTCCGGTAATAATCATCAGTACTGTGCCCCATATCAAGGCCCAGTATTCTATCTTCTCTTCTGCGGTGAAGCGATCGAACTCCGGCCTCTCCTTGACCAAACCCAGGTTAAATTTTACCATCTGAATCAGGTCTTTGAAATCTTTGAGATAAGGCCACATGCTACCCCGCTATCGCTTGACGACCCACAGCACCAGAATTTCCCAGGCATGGTAGATGGATAGCGCAATAAAGACGACCGCGGTCAGGTGATGGATTGTGCGAATGGTCTCCACACCCCCCAAAAGAGTGATGAGCACCTCGGCCAGGAGAAATTTGCTGTATCGCTGGAGCAGGCCGGTCACAGCCAGAATCGTGAACGTCACCAGCAAGATCTGGTGTTCGCGACGCTCGCCTGGGCTGAAGCGGATGAAGATTCGGGAGCCGTCTGGGGCGATTTGCATACGTGCAGCCAGGGCGCGGGCTCTTCGTATCCGGCGAGCCCGTGCTTGCTTTTTGATTCGCTCGACCGGAGTTGTCTCTCCATCGTGACCTCTGCTCTTTTTAGTTCTGTTCATCTAGTTCTCTCGATTGAAAGTATAGTCATCTTGCAATTCGTCTTCTTCTAATTCTAATTCTTTTTCTGCAAGGGCCAGGGCCTGACGTAGCATTTGACGCTTATCATGCCAGCGTCTGTATGCGTCCAGGCCGATGTAAACCAGAAAGCCGCCTATTGTGAGCGGAATCAAGATGCGATAGGCCGTGTTGACGGCGTACAACGCAGGGGTCTCTTCCCAGGTAGGCACGTAATGACCGAGCCAGGCCCGGGGAAACCTGATGTTGGCATCGCTGTGGCATTGTTGACAGGTGCGCTGCAAGTTTGTTGGGTAAACCGTAGAGAGGGGATCGTCGGGTTTACGGATGTTGTGGATACCATGACAATCAAAACAAACGGCCTCGTTGCCTATTCTGCCCGATTTCTGGCGGAGGAAGAGTTCGACTGTGCGACCGTGGAAGTCGTTTAGATAGGTCTGAAAGACAGCCGTAGAGATGCCGTACTTATCCATTATTGTCCGGTTGGCGTGGCAATCGCCGCAAATGTTAATGCTTTCATCTCGGAAAGTCGGATTGCGCGGGCCTCGAACGTCGTGCACTCCGTGACAGTCTGTACAGGTTGGCACGTCTGGGTTCGATTCGGCATCCAGGGCCGCCCCGTGAACACTGGAACGATAGGTGGTGTAGACCGCTTTATGGCACGTGCCGCAGATATGCGAAATTTTGGCCCGCGGCTCTCCGGGAGGCGTGATGTCGTGGCTGCCATGACAGTCTACACACACGGGGGCATCGCGATTCCCCCCTTTGAGGACTCTGACGTGGGCGCTATCGCCGGCTATTTCAAATTCCTGCTCATGGCACGACCGGCAAGCTTCGTTGATGGACAGAGTCATTTCCCTGGAGTCGGCCAATAGCAACTGCACCCGCAAGGTTGTGTAGGAGGTGCCCGCCTGGCCTCCTCCTTCCTCGGGGTGGCAGTCTGTGCAGATAACCTGCTCTTCGGCGTGGTGGGGATAACGGCTGATGTCGGTATGGCAGGCTACACACTCCAGGCCGGCCGGGCCATGAACCGATTGTTCGTATTCGCCGTTGTCTACATATAGAGAGATTAACTCCCCGTTCTGAAAACGCCCTTTGAAATCAGGGTCAGAGTGACACATCAAGCAATTCTCGTTAGGCTCTGACCCTGAAGGGATGCTCTGTTCCGGGAAGGCTGGCCCAAATGCCAGTTTGGTCTGGGACGATGTTCTTGCTTGGGCCTGCAAAGTCTCTCCTGCCAGCCCCAACAGCCCCACTATTAATATGCCCACCAGACACCATCTATACCAACTCGATTTCCCATGTAGATGGGGAGTCGCCATTGAGCCTTCCCTTTTTCCCTCTTTTAACTTTATGCCAATATGCGATTTAATTCACAAATAAAAGAAACAACAAAAATTCCATATCTTCCTGGGCGTAACCGCCTCGCCAGCAGGAGATGACCGGGTCGCACTGGACATACCTGAAACCGGGTGGGCTATGCTGCGATCACCTCGATCAGGTCACGCACTTTGACCGCCGGGCGCTGCTCGCTGGTCACCACCTGAATTTGTTCATGCTGCGGATCCAGGCGGATGACCTTGAGTTCCGGAAACAGAAGCAGCAATTTGCTTAAGGGGCAAAACCGGGTAGTCTCAGGATCGGTGACATCCAAAAGTACAATAGTCGGTTGGGCCTCGGCGATTTGAGCCATGGCATCTGGCTGCCCGGGGTCCACGATCTCAAGCTCTATCTTCTGCAAATACTGCCGCAGCCGGCTGGCAACGCCCTCGGCAAAGAGCGAATGGCCTGATAGGACGACAATGCGTATCCGCACTATGCACCCCTCGACGGCTTGGCGGTGGACAGCAATTGGAGTAATGGCTGAACCAATTTTTTTTACGTTAATTTTACGCTATATTTACCCTAACTTTACTCAATGTGGGCACATCTGACAATACCCGTCGGTCCAAACCTGGACATAACTATGGGTAGGCAGGATTGCCCTTCTGCCTACCCACATGGAGAAGTTAATTTGTCTATACGGATAGAGGTCGTCAGGCGAGGTCAGGTGGCTTGTACGACTCGGTGTCCAGTTGACGTTCGAGCTCCCGCTTGAGAAGGAAGAGAGCTGTGATGACCAGGCCGATGACTGCCACGGCTATGATCATGGCCCGGCGGCGGAAAAGGCTTTCGGCAACGGCAGCGTCGGCGCTGGCCTTTACCTCGTCGGCGATGGTTTGGACGTCGTCGGTCAGCGCGCGCACGCTGTCGGGGTCGAGCGTGTGTTGGGCGGCGCGGGCGATGATGAGGCTGGTGTTGGCCTCGCGCAGCCGTCCCTCCAGTGGGGTGACCAGCATCCCCACCCTCTGGGCGGTCTGGACCGCAGCCTCGGCCTCCTCGTAGGCCTGGGCTGCGACGGTGAGGGTGTCGTAAAGAGATTGGGCCACCCGACCGGCTGCGCTATCGGGCGGGTGGCAGGCGCCACAGTGCCGGGGCCCTGCCCCCACAAAAATCGCCTCGCTTGGCTTGCTCACGTCGTAACGCCCGTGACAGGTGACACACTTGGGCGCGCCGTAGCCAGCGTTGGCATGGGGGCTCTTCAGATAATAATCTTGCGTCGCGGTGTGGCAGCTACCGCAGATGTTGGCCACCTCCGCGAAACCGGGCGGGGCAGCGCCGTGGGTGCCGTGACACGTGGCACAGTTGGGGGCCCGGAAATCCTGATTGTCGAGCAGGGCCAGGCCGTGCACACTCTGACGGTAGAGGTCGAACTGGTCGGTGGGAATGTTGTAGCCGGCCATAATGGTCTCGTCGGCGTGACAACTGGCGCACAGGTCGGGCACGTTGGACGGATAGACGGTGGAGGCCGGGTCGTTGGCCTTGAGCACCTGGTGACCGCCGTGGCAATCGAAGCAGGTGGGCACGTTGCGGTCTCCCTGGGACAGTTGGAAACCGTGGGTGCTCTCTTTATACTTGGCCCACTGGTCGGTGGGCAGGTCGTACTGGCGCATGCGGGGCACGTCGGCGTGGCAACTGGCGCACAGGGCAGGGATGTCGGACTTGGCCGGCACGCCGACGAAGTTGGCGTCGGGCGACATAGACGCTTCCATAGCGCTGAGTGTGGGGTCACCGCCGTGACAGTCGGCGCAGGCCACGTTACGCTCGGCGTGGATGCTGCGCTGCCATTGATCGGCGATGTCGGCCTGCTTGCCCCCCAGCGTCGAGTGGCAGTCGAAGCAGGTATTGACTTTCTCAGGCCAGGGATACAAGGCGATGGGGGTTGGAACCGGCTCAGCCGGAGCCTGCGACTCCGAGACCGGGCCGGGCTGGTGGCACGTCTGGCAGACGTCGTTGGTCCGATCGGCGTGGTCACCGGGAATGCGGGGCGCGCCGCCAACCCCGTCTTGGTGGCAGGCCAGGCAGTCATCGTGCCTCTCCAAAGCGTGAGGGATGGTCGGCACGCCCCCGGCCGCCGCCCCCTCTTCGGGGGCCATAGAACCTTCGGGCAAGATGTGACAATCGAGGCAATTCTTGCGCACCGACGCGGGCGCCTCGGGCTGGTGACAGCCCTGGCAGATGTTGTTGGGACGACCGACGTGGTCGCTGGGAATTTGTGGCGCTCCGGCGGCTCCTGTTTCGTGACAGGCCAGACATTCATCGCGTGCCTCCAACGGGTGAGGGATGGGCGGAAATGGGGACGGTCCGGTGGCGTGGGCCACTTCCGGGGACAGTTGGTGGCAGCTCTGGCACACGTCGTCGGTCCGACCGGCGTGGTTGGCGGGAACCTGCGGGAACCCGGCAAGGCCCGTCCCGTGACAGTCCAGGCAGTTGTCTCGTCCCTCCAGGAGGTGAGGGATGAGAGGGAACGCCGGCGCTTCGGCGGCTGGCGCAGCCTCGGTGATCGGCTGATGACAGCCCTGGCAAAGGTCGTTGGTTCGACCGGCGTGGTCATCGGGGGTCTGGGGGACCCCGGCAATCCCTGCCCCGTGACAGGCCAGGCAGTCATCGCGCCCCTCCAAAGGATGGGGAATGCCGGGAGGGGCAGCGGGTGATGCGGCGGGCGGCACGGCCCCGGTCTCGGCGGCCGACTGGTGGCAGCCCTGGCAGAGGTCGTTGGTCCGGCCGGCGTGGTCGGCGGGAACCTGCGGGAACCCGGCAAGCCCTGTCCCGTGACAACCCAGGCAATCATCGCGCCCCTCCAAAGGATGGGGGATGTTGGGTGGTGCGGCGGGCGGCGCGGCCTCGGTGGCCGGCTGGTGACAACCCTGGCACATGTCGTTGGTCCGACCGGCGTGGTCGCCGGGAATTTGCGTGGCTCCAACAACGCCAAATTCGTGACAGACCAGGCAATCGTCGCGTCCCTCCAAAGGGTGAGGGATGGCAGGGATAACCAGGGCTGGGGCCGACGTGGCCTCGGCCGCCGACTGGTGACAGCCCTGACAAAGGTCGTTGGTCCGACCGGCGTGGTCGGCGGGAACCTTCGGGAACTCGGCAATCCCCGTCCCGTGACAGCCCAGGCAGTCGTCGCGTCCCTCCAACGGGTGAGGGATGAGAGGGACACCCTGCGCAATGATGAAGGTTGGAATGAGTAGCGCGACGACGAGGACGACAAGTGCAAATCCCAGGTGGCGGACAATAGGTCGGTTCATAGCTCTATTCTTTCTGCCAGCAGGCTAACTCAGCCAGCCCCGGATCGTGAGGGCGATGATGATGGCGAGCGTAGCGACTCCGATGGTAATGGCAACTGGCCGTTTGCGTGGTATACGCTGGGGGCTGCGGTCAATAAAGGGCAACAGCAACAGAAACAGGCCGCCGACAAGGGGGACCGTCACCCCCACGATGCGCGGCACAAGCTTGAGTCCCTCGTAAAGAAAGAGGAAATACCACTCGGGTTTGGTGTGTTCCGGTGTGCGTAGCGGGTCGGCCGGCTCGTCCAGCCCGGCCGGAAAGAGAGAGGCCAGCACGATGAGGATAGCCAGCATCGCATACCAGGCGATGACTTCGTCCAGCAAGTAGGTGGGAAAGAAGGGCAGCAAGTCCTTCTTTTCCTGCCCCGCCGCCGAGGTGGTGCCCTCTGCTGGTTCGACCGGGCGGGTAGGGTCGGCCAACCCTTGCTGGTGGACCAGGGTCAGGTGGACGGCCAATATGGTCAGGAGCGTGGCGGGCAGCACCAGCACGTGCACACCAAAGAAGCGACTCAGGGTGCGGGCCGTCACCTCGGGGCCACTACGAAGGAAGATGAGCAACTTCTGCCCCACCAACGGCACCACCCCGGCGATCTCGCTGCCGACGGTGGTGGCCCAAAAGGCGCGTTGGTCCCAGGGCAGCAGATAGCCGGTGAAACCGAAACCCAGGGTCACCCCCAACAGGAGCACCCCCACCGCCCAGGTGATCTCACGCGGAGCTTTGTGGGCTCCCTGAAAGAAGATGCGCAGCAGGTGGAGGATGCAAAAGAGGATCATCAGGTTGGCGCCCCAGGCGTGGATGCTGCGGATGAGCCAGCCAAAGTTCACCTGGTGCATAATGAAGAGGACGCTGTCGTAGGCCGCGCTGGGAGCCGGTTGATAGTAGAGCGAGAGCAAAACGCCGGTGATGGCCTGAACCATAAACAAGAAGAGGGTGATCCCTCCCAGGTAGTAGGTGCGGGCCGAGCGGGGGATTTCCACGTGAAGCAGAGCGCTTATCAGAGGAGTCAACCGGTAACGACCGTCCAGCCAGCCCCAGGCACGCCAGACAATTGATTTTTGAGTTTGCATTGTGTGTTCCCTCCCGGTCATTACTTTGCTCATCCCTGGCCTTCGCTCACGTAGATGGTGTCGCCCTCCACCGTCAGCGCGAGTTGGGGTAAGGGGGCAGGCGGCGGGCCGGAGATGACCGCGCCGTTGAGGGCATTGAAACGCCCATCGTGGCATGGGCAAAGGATAAACTGCCGGCCCTGGTCCCACTCCACAATACAACCCAGGTGAGTGCAAATGGCCGAAAAAGCCTTGAGCCCTCCCTGGGCTGTGTTGACGACGATGACCGGCTTGTCGTTGACGGGAACAACCTTGCCCTGGCCGGCGGGAAAGTCGGCGGTCAGGCCCACCTGCACCCGGCCGCTCTTCCCGCCGGTCGCCCGGCTGGGCGGCCACAGGTAGCCGATGATAGGGGTGAGCACTCCCCCCAGTGTGGCCACGATGGAGAATCCAAACAGAAAGGTGATCAACCGCCGACGTCCCACCGCCGGACCCTGGCTACTGGAGTCACTGTTGGGCCGATGTTCCTCTTCCATGCAGATCCTTCCTTTCGCAGTTCATAGCGAGACACGTTAGCGACCAGGCGGGCCGCTCCAGGCGTCTTCCAGGTTTTGAGACTTCGGAAGTCCGGGCTGAGGCGGAGCCTCGCCGGCCCTGGGGGACAACAGTCACCCGGCAGACAACACAAACCTTAAACGATCTTTTGGGGGATGTTTTGAGCCAATACGTCCGGCTGCTGGGGATTCAAGCTCCACCTGTCACGAGCACTTTCGCACCAGGGGCACTTTCGCACCGTGGGCACTTTCGCACCGTGGGCACTTTCGCAGCCCGGTCGGCGATGCCCTCGGCAAAGAGGAAATGGCCCGGCAGGACGACGAGGCGCACCCACACTATGACGTCTCGATGGCCTGACAGCAGAGGGCTTGATGGTTTCTTGATGTTGGCTGGACGTTGGCAAATTCCTGGTGGCGTTGAAATTCAGGAATGTAGGGACAGGAATAATGGAGAGGTAGACCTCGGAGGTTTCCACGGCGTTTCGCCGGATGTCTGGTGCGGTTGTTGAG
>JAJRXB010000111.1 GCA_024276515.1 Chloroflexota bacterium | reverse complement strand
GACCGCCACGCCGCCCGCCACGCCGAACGCCACGCCGACAGCCAACGGTCTGATGAACTGGTCAAAAACAGCGATCAAAACGAGCAGCTGTTCAAACAGGTTTTCTCCCAGCAAGGGCTGAAGGATTCTGGGAGTCCAACCTATCAACCACAAGAATGTGAGTGCAAAGACAATCCAGATAAACCACAATGCCCATGTGCGGGAACGCCCGCCTCGAGCCAACACCAGCCCCATCCACCAACCAGCCAAGAAGAGCAAGCTCCGGAACCAGTCGAAGGTATCACCACTGACCAAAGGATACAACAGGCCAGTCAATATTATGGGAAACAGAGGCACGACGGCACTCAGCCACCACACCTGCCCGGCGTAGCGGCGCAGGCGGGGGTGGGCCGCCCACTCGTCACGCAGGCCAAAGGGGTTGGTGTCCATTTCCAGGCGAGGGTGTATCTCTCCCAGCCAGCGTTGGAAGGTGTAGGGCTTGAAGTAGGCCCAGTACAGGATGCGGGCGCACTCGGCCACGTAGGTTCGGAATCGTTCCCAGCCTGTCGTCTCGCTCACGTCACCCTCCCAGCCAGCGGCGCAGCACGGCCAGCACCTGCTCGCCGGAGATGAGGCCCAGCAACACCAGGGCAATCACGATCAGGATGGCCACCCCGATCAGCCAGTTGCCGAACTCGTCCACCACGCCCCCCACCCGGCCGGCCAGCCGGCCCAGGGCCACCGGCCCCTGCCAGAACACGGCGCGCAGCCCGCGCCACCGGCGGCGGGGCAGGCTGCTGGCCTGTTCGGCGAAGCGGGCGTGGGCCCAGGCTTCGTCGCGCCCCGCCTGGCGGGCCTGCCACAGGGCGTCGGCGGCCAGTTGCAGCCGGAACGGGTGTCGTCCGCCCCAGCGCCGGGCCAGGCGTTGCTCGCGCAGGCTCAATGCGGCCGGCGCGCCGGGCACGGTGCTGGCCGGCAGGCGCACCAGGTCGTCGGCCTCGGTCTCGGTCAGCTCGCGCAACACCAGGGTGTGCCCCACGTTGAAGAAGGACGAGGTCAGGCGGTGGCGGCGGCGGTAGACCCCCAGCGGCGATTTGGACGCCACGATGAGCATGAGCGCGCACTCGTCCATCAGCGCCCGCCAGGCGTCGTAGAAGCCGTCGTCGAAGCGGAGAGGGTACTTCAGCAGGGCCTCGAACTCGTCGAGACAGAACACGGGCAGCAACCCGGCCCGGCGGCAGTGTCGCATGGCCGTGTCGAACCCGGCCCGGTCGGGCGGGAAGGATTGCAGGGCGTGGTGCAGGTCGGCGTGATGCGCCCCCATCTGCTGGGTCAGCCGGGAGAACATGGCCCGGTAAAGGGCCGGTTCGCTCTGGGCTTGCGCCTCTTGCAGGGACAGGTAGGCCACCACCAGCGCGTGGGGGGGCTGCACGCGCTGGGCCCAGGTCTGGTAGAAGTGGTAGAGCAACGACGACTTGCCGATGCGCCGTTCGCCGACGACGTTGACGCTGGTGGGCTGGGCGCCTTCGATGCGGTGGACGAGGGTCGTCAGCTCGGCCTTACGCCCCACGAACAGGCGCGGGTCGCGGATCATCGGCCCGGCCACGAAGGGGCAG
>JAJRXB010000110.1 GCA_024276515.1 Chloroflexota bacterium | reverse complement strand
GCGACGGGCTTCGGCGGCCAGCACACGAATGTCGGGGAAGGGGCCATCGGCGGCGGTCAGCACGCCCATGGCAAGGTCCATCAACGGCGCTTGCTGTTCGTGGCCATCGTGGTCGGTGTAAATTACGTACCCTCGCTCGCGGGTGATGAAATCGTAAAAGGTGGGCACACCCTGGTCGAAACGACGGGAGAACTCGGCTTTGATGGGCTCAACGGCCGCGGGCACGGTGACGATCATAAAATCGTTGCCGCTGGTGTGACCGATGAAATCGTTGGGGGTGCCGTGGGCCTCCACCGCTTCGCTGAGGTTCATAGCCACGAAGCGCAAAAAGTCATCTCGGGCAACGATGTCTTGCACCTCGATAAAAGCGTCCATGTGGTTGATGACGATGTAAATCATCGCCCAATCGTCGCGAGTGACCAGTTGCTTGAGCTGCTCTTCGATGAGCTTGGCGCTGGGCAGCGCGGTGGTGGGATCGGTCAGGCTCTCGTATTGTGCCCGGCGCATAGCGCCCTGCACGCGCAGTTTCAGCTCCTCGATGTCGAAGGGTTTGGTGATGTAGTCGTCGGCGCCCAATTCCAGGCCGGCTATCTTGTCGCTCCGTTCGTCCTTTTGGGTGAGGAAGATGATGGGAATGTGACTGGTACGCAGGTTGCCCCGCAGTTCCCGACAGACGTCGTAGCCGTCCATGTCGGGCAACATAATGTCGAGCACGACCACGTTTGGCTGTTTCTTGCGGCACATCTCCAATGCATCGTGCCCGCGCGTCACGGCCAAAACCTCGTATCCTTGCGAATCGAAATAGAGACGCAGCATGTTAGCGATGTCCAGGTCGTCTTCCACCACCAGGATTCGACCTTTGCCCATAATTCTACCTCCTAAACGAGAGCCTGATAGGACCGTTTTGTCAGCAGATTGAGCGGGTTGAGCAGACAGACCGGCTGTTGAATCTCAAACGTCGATTCTGCTAAATCTGCTCAATCCGCCGACTGACTCGTTCGATCTGCTCGTCGGTGACTGGCTGCTCAAAGCAGCGAAAGCCGCCCACGCCAAAACCGTGTTTGGCGGCCAATTTGGCGATGCCTTCCACCTGGGCCAGGCTGATGTTTTTGCCCAGGGTATAATTTTCGTAACGCCCTTCCAATGCCAGGATCATGGTTTCGGCCATGCAGGCAAAGGCCATGCCGGGTGGAAAGCCAAAGTTAAAGCCAAAATTCACGGGACCTGGCACGCTCACCATGCCGCCGTCAATGACCAGTACGTCGTCGCGTTCTTCCACCACACGCCGCGACACATCGCGGGGGCGGGCCACGTCGCAGACGACGGCGCCGCGCTTGAGGTGTTCTGGCTCGATGACGGTCCCGATGGCGCTGGTCACGGTGAGCACCACGTCGGCCTGGTGCAGGTCGCGCATGTCGGTGCTGAGGCTGACCTCGGCCCCATTTTGGTCGTGGATCAGGTCGGCCACCTCGGTCAGCGGCTCCGGTCGCCGGGCGATGAGCAACAGACGCGGCACGTCTCGCGCAATAAGCTGCGCGCACACGCGACCGATGGCCCCACTGGCTCCCACCACGGCCGCCGTCGCCGTGGCCAAATTGATCCCCACCCGCTCGGCCGCCAGCCGCGCCGACTGCACAGCCGTGGCCACGGTGTAGCTGTCGCCGGTGGTGACGGGGATGTTCAACCCTTTGGCGATGGTGACGCCGCCGTCTCCCACCACCGAGGTGAAGCCGCCCAGTCCCAACAGACGCGCCCCCAGCTTCTCGGCCAGCCGGCCGGTTTGGATGACTTTTTTGTAGACCACCGACGGTGGCAACTCCAGCGACCGCTGCGGTGTGAGCGGGCAGGCCACGAACCAGCCTTCGATCTCCTTGCCGGTAGCCTGCGAGCGCACCCCGGTGATGTGTGAGACGTACACCGGTGGAAAGTAGCGCGAGAAGAAGTTGATGGCGGCCACCGGCAAATATTTTCCCAACAGGGGGAACTTGCGTGCCACGTCCTTTTTGGGGTCTACCGGATGAATGACGAAGGCAAAATTGTCCATCAGCGGTATGTCACCTCTTCCATACCGTGCGGGTACTGCGGTTTATGTGCCTCCTCCGGCCAGCCGTGGTGATCGCTCTCCTCAAACGGAATGTTTTGGGTGATGACCTGCCGGCCGGGACGGGCGAAGAGCACCACGTCCGATTCGATCATCCGTGCCGGGTAGATGACGTGACCAGACCCAATGCGACAGTTGTGCCCCACGCAACCTCCCAGCACCGGCAACCCCACTTCCTGCAATCGTCCCTTGTGCAGCGTGCGAATGGGCTTTCCCAGCAGATTGAAGTCGGTGAAGGTGTTGCCGGCGCCGATAAAGGTGTTGCGCCCGACGACGCACAATTGCAGGCAGGCGTTTTGCGCGACCATCGCGTTTTCCATCAGCGTCGTCATAAACACGGCCGACCGAAAATGCAAATAGCAGCCATCGCTGACGACGCTGGCCATCACCTGGGCCCCCTGTCCAATCGTCACGTTGCTGCCGATGACGCTGTTGGTGACGACGGCCCCGGCTTCGATCACCACGTTGTCGCCGATGATGGCCGGTCCCTGGATGATGGCGGTGGGGTCGATCTGCGCATTCTGCCCCACCTGGACCATAGCCGAACTGGACAAGAACTGCTTGCGTTCGACCAGGGACCGGAACAAGATGCGCAACAGAGGCCATAGCCGCTCCAGCGACGCCTCGACACGCGCGCCGTGGGCCACGATGCCAAAGGGCGTGTTGGCTATAAAGAGATGGACCCAGTTTTCAATGGAGAGAAAGGCTCGCAGGGGTATTTGATAGGCCAGGTCGCCGGACCGATCGGCCATGTAGGTTGGGACGTGATAGTAGCCGATCTCGCGCGGCAACGTATCTATCACCAGCGGCTCTATCTGGTCGGTGAGGCCGTTGGGGAAATACCACAGGTCGGCCACGTAAACGTCTCCCTCCAACCGGATACCATCTTGCAGATGCAGTGCATGCGCAACGATGGCCGCGTCGTCGCGCGAGAAGGCAATGCGGCTGGCTTTATTCTCCCATTGTGCCCTTGCCTTGGCGCTTTCAAGAAACGCGGCCAACAGATATTCGTCAAAGAACAGGTTATCGCGGTAAACGAGAAGTTCTTGGTTGGGGGGAACTTCTTGATCTACTTTTTCCGGAATTTCTGAAGGGTGGTTGATTTCCTTTACTTCTATTTCCTGAGCACAATAGGGACTCAACACGTCCCGTTGGAACAACCAGAGCGGTTTGTTAAGGACACGCAGGTCACGGGCCGGCTCATTAAAAGGTGGGATGAGCGTCTCGTCGCGAATAATGATTTTAATCATCGGTTGGTCAGGTTCGGCAGTGCCAGACTGCGCCGGCGTTTGGCGTCAGTCGAGCGGTCGTTTATCAACTAAAATCTTGCAAGCTTCTGCGCCAGCAGCGATACACTCTACCTCTTCGACGCGAAGGCTTTTGCCGCCGCTCAGCCAATGCGCCCCTTCTTGTAAGATCCCCACAGCCGCGTGACAGCATGGGGCCTGTGTTTCACGTCCCCAGCACACCGGACAGCGCTCGATGATCCAGATGAAGTGTTCCTCGTCCTCCTCCAGCCGGACCACCTGATCGGAGAATTTGTTGAAGGTTTCGGCAAAGGTATTGATGCCTACTTTCAGTTTCATGCCCAGGGGCAAAAGGCGAAAGGCCAAATCGGCGATGCCCAGCACGGCGCCGAACTCCCTGAGCGCGTATTTGAAGGCGGCCCGACCGGCCCGGATTCCCAGCCCCCGCCCTCCCCTGGGGCCATACATATCGTCGAGGGCCTGGGTGATGGCTCCAAAATCTTCAAAGCGAAAGCCCTTTTCCAGGTTATTGGGCGGATAGTTATTGACCAGGTGTCGAAGTTTGGCAAGTGTCAGCAGGGCATTGACGCCATTGCGACCCATCACCTCTTCCAGGGCCTGGAGCACGATGCGCCCCATGTTATTCGGGTAGTAAAATCCGCTCGTCTCTAGCGGGTGGTCGCGGTCGGTGGGCATAGCGCAAGGTACCCATTTCTATCAATACGCGATGAATGGATAATTCAGTTCTTTAAGAACGAGCGAAGCCGTTTGTTAAATGCCTCTGGCTCGTCGAGCATTGGAAAATGGCGTGAATGGGCCATCATTTCGATGCGGGCCCCTGGCACGCACCGGGCGATGAGCGTGGCCTGGTTGGGATTGACTACGTTGTCGCCGACGCCGTTAACGCTCATGACCGGAGTGTGCAGCCCGGGCAGTTGTGGCCGCAGGTCGGTGCGTCGCAGCGAGGCGATGCTGCTGAAAAATGCCTCCAGCGTGGTCCGCGACAGGTCTTGAATTTGCATCTCGTACCATTTGCGCCATTCACGGGTGATCTGAGGCGAGAAGAGTTTGATTCCCCACCGCAGCATCGTGGGCATGTGCCAGACCATATAGGCGATCCAGGGATGGCCGGCCAGCCGCAAAAAAAGGTGCAACGAATCACCCACCACCGGCGAGCCTACCACCGCTACTTTGCGCACCCGCTGGGGACGATTCAAGGCCAGACTGAGGGCCACCGTGCCCCCCATCGAGTGTCCCACCACCGGGGCCTGGACAATGCCCAGCCGGTCCATAAATTGATCAACCAGGTCAACGAAATCGCTGATCAGGTATCGTTCGCGACGCTTCCCGGAGTCGCCAAACCCCCAGAAGTCGAGGGCGTATAGGCGGTAGTCACGTCCCAGAGCCTCCATCGTGTCGAGCCAATAGCCCCAAGACCCCAACCACCCATGTAACAGGATTACAGGTGTGCCCCGTCCATAAGCTTCATAATGTACAATGCCCTGGTCCGTGACGATCGAACTCATAGGCTCGTCTCTGGAAACGTCGTTATGCGTCGGATTACGCACCACGCCCGGCGACTGCTCAGCTATTGCCAGTCGGGTGTGGACGCGATTCACGTCTCCCAGATGCGCTGAATCTCCTTAATCGCTTTGTTGGTAAGTCGGCGATGCGCCCGCCGGGATGGGACACTCACGGCCAACAAGAGCTGGTCATCTCCAACGTTAAAGTAACGGCTGACGAAATAGTTGCCCTGCGTGTCGCGGGCGACGATCTCATCTGGCGAGATGTTGGTGCGCTCGGCAAATTCCTTGAGCCAGGCAGCCACCCCGGCCATCAATTCTTTGTCGGCGCTGCGTCCGGCCATCGCCAGGGGCAAACCGTCAATCGAGGCCACCACAGCGCCCCGGAACTTTCCCTCTCGCACCAACCTTCTTAAAGTTCGCTCCAGAACCGTCTGCCGTGACGGCCCTGTGCGTTTACGCTTGGCCATGGCCCTCGATGCGGGTACGTTACACCTCTTCTTCCAGCTCCATCCTTTCGAGGATCGAATAGAGGAGCTCCAGCAGCACGGTTTTCACCTGTTCTTTGTCGGTGGCCACGCAAGGCAACACTTTTATTTCGGGGGCTATCTTGAGAGCAATACGCAAGTCTTCGGGTGACCAGGCGTCGGGCAGGTCTTGCTTGTTGGCCGCCACCACGTAGGGCGTTGCCGCGTAGCCCCGGAAGATCTCCAGGATGTGTCTGGCCTCGCGGAAGGTCTCGGGGCGGACGCTATCGATGAGGACGATGAACCCGAGCATGCCTTCCGACAGGATCTCCCACATAAAGTCAAAGCGGCGTTGGCCTGGGGTGCCAAACAGATACAGCACCAAATCTTCGTCTACCGTGATACGACCGAAGTCCATCGCGACGGTGGTGTCTTCTTTTACGCGCTCGGCTTCGCTGCTGATCCTGCGCTCGGTGGATACCACGTCAATTTCACTGATGGAACGGATGAATTCGGTCTTGCCGGCACTAAAGGGCCCTGTGACGACCATCTTGACAGTTTGCATAGATCGACCTGCCTTAGATAATGGCTTTTTGAGAATCGAGAGAGTTATAAAGAAGAGGTACCGGCACCCCGTGTGCCAGGCCACGAGTGCATCGTCCTCCCGGACGATCGGAGCACCAGTCCCCCGTGCCAGCAATCCCCCGACGTCAGCCGGGAAATTGGCTATGGTGTGATCTGGGTGATCGTAATGACACAGATGCCAGCGTCAGATGCGCTTGATACGATCGATCAGTCGCTCGACTACGTTCCGCTTGACGGCCGGCGGCCTCTCGATCCCGCGCCGGCGACGGCCGGCTGCGGCCGCTGGCACGGCCATCCCCTCTGGTCGCGTTAGCTCTACCAGCCCCGCCTGCAACATGCCGTAGACGATCTTGCGAATCTGAAAGTCGTCCATGTTGTTCGATTGCGCAATCTGTTTGATCGTGTTTCGAGGGTTGATGAACGAAATCACCCGCCACTCTTCCACGCTCAGGTTGATGTTCCGCAACCGTGCGTCGGGGTTGTCGGTGAAGCGCAGGGCAACACTGCTCAGGTCGGGCAATTCATCTTGCAGCCGTTCGCTCTCTTGAATGCGACGACTGCCCTCCATGATCACGTTCTCAAGGTTGATGGGTACAGCAATGCGATCATCTGAGGGCAACATATTTTGGTCGAACTGAAATTGCCCTTCGTTCCACTCGAACAGGGTATACACGATGTCCAGCATGTAGTTTTTGACGCTCTGAACGATGTCGTCTTGCGTCACGTAGCCGGCGTTCATCAGGAGCAAACCAAGCTGTTTGTCGCTCCGCACCTCTGCTCGTGTCTGGATTGTCTTGGCCTGATCAGCAGAAAGCTTGCCCGCCTTGAGGAGCATATGAGCCAGATGGCCGTCTTCGCTACCCATATTCGCATGGATGAGCTTGCCTTCTCTAAAGTACAATCGGGCTGTGCCCGACTGGCTTTGGATGGTCAGCAGGCCGGTCTTTCGGGCCAGGTTGACCAGATTGAGGAGCTGCGTCGTGCTAAAGTCCCGCAGATTTCCCTTTAATGCCATCGCTATGTCCTCGGTGCGGAGTCGGTGGGCTTGCCGGTCTCATGTCCAAATCATCTGGGGGGATGCTTCCGGGTGAGATCGCGTTTTGAAGGGGACATGAGACTTTGTGAACAAGATATTGGTCACAAAGCCGTAGACAAATCTTAAGCTTTGCTCCAGCCGCCAGATGGACCAATTATACCCTCTCTCATCTCTTAAGTCAATCTCTTTGCCGCCCTCAGGGCTCCTGATCCCCTCCTTTCTCCCGTAGAGCTCTCTCGGAAAGTCTGCCAAACAAGGGTGACGCGAACGACCTTTTCCTAGAGAGCTCCCGCACAATGGTTCTCTCAGACGGCCTAACCTTAAAAACGGGTTCAATTCATACTATATCATCAGGGGCTATGGAATCAATAAGAAGATGGTCCCAAGCAGGAGCGGGGCATTTTTGGTGTGTGGCATGGTGAAGTTGTTCCACGCATCAAAGCGGCTGGCAACCTTCGCAGGGGTGGCTGCTACTACGGACGCCTGCTTTCTCATCAGGGCGGGCGAAAGGTGTAGTCAACTGGGCCTCATTGTCCCTGGTAAAGCTCGATGTTACGTTCGTGCTCTTCCAGCGTCTCGGCGAAGACGTGCGACCCGTCACCGCGCGCTACGAAGAAAAGGTATGGAGTCTGCGCCGGCTGCAACACGGCCAGAATCGAGTCCGCGCCAGGGCTGCAAATCGGGCCAGGCGGCAGGCCAGGATAGAGGTAAGTGTTGTAGGGAGAATTCACCTTCTGGTACTCTTCCAGGGTGACGGGGGTCTTCCACCACTGCCCGGTTTCGGGCTGGTAGCCCATCGCATATTGAACGGTGGGGTCGGCCTGCAGATACATGTCCTGCTGAAGGCGATTGAGGTACACGCTGGCGATGGTCGGGCGCTCTTCGGGCACCACTGCCTCGCGCTCAACGATGGAGGCCACGATCAACACTTCGTAAAAAGTGAGCCCCTGGGCCGAGGCCATCCCCTCCCAGCCGATGGGGAGCCGCGCCTGCATATTGTCGAGCATGCGGGTCAGCAAGTCTTCGGGGGCGGCCTGGGCCGGCAGGCGATAGGTGTCGGGGAAGAGGTAGCCCTCAAAGCCAGCGCCGGCCGGCCGGTCGGCCAGCAGCGGGTGGTCAATCGCTACCCCCTGCCGCACCGCCGCCAGGAAGACGCTGCCGTCCATAATGTTCTCGGCGGTGAGGAGATCGGCTACCTGCTCCGCGCGCCAACCTTCGGGGATGGTGATGGTCACTTCTCGCAGGCGGCTGTGCTGCAAGGCTTCGGCGATTTCACGCATGGTCATGTTGCGCCGCAGTTGATACTCGCCCGCCTCCAACGACGCATCGAGGCCGTGGTACTGAAGAAAGCGGCGGAAAAGGGTGGCATCGGTGATGAGTCCCAGGTCTTGCAGGCGAACCGCAATGCTGACCGCCGTCTCTCCCATTTCGACGACGAAGGTGACGGGTGTTGGGTCGTCGCTGAGCGGAGTGTTGATCTCGTCGGCACGCGATTGCAGATACAAACTCAATGCCAAATCCTCGACACCCTGAGGCTCACGGCCGCCCGGCATATCGTTGAGGGCGATGGTGGTTCTGCCCTGTCCCTGGGTTCGGAAGTACCACACCCCCCCGCCGACGATGACCGCTATCGCCGCCAGCGCGACCAGGAAGACGATGAGACGAAAGATGAAGCGCAATATCCTGAACACGGTGTACAACATGGCGCACCCTTTTCAAATTGGCAAATAGCAAATTGCAAATCGGCAAATCGCAAATTGGCAATCCCCAATCCTCAGCCCCGTTGGCTCTCCAGGTAATCTTGCAAGATGACGGCGGCGGCAGCAGCGTCGATGGACACCTGTCGCCGGCGCCCCCCTTCGGCCAGCAGCGCGTCGGCGGTGACGGTGGAGTAGCGTTCGTCGTGCATTTCCACCGGCACGTTCAGGGTTTGAGCCAACGCCTGGGCGTAGCGGGTGACTCGCCGCGCCTGGGGACCCATCTCCCCGTTCAGCGACAGCGGCAAGCCCACCACCACCCGCTCGGCCCCCAGTTCGGCCACCAGACGGGCCACGGCGGCGAAGTCTTCGGCTTTGGAGCGACGCCGGATCACGCTGTGAGGTGTAGCCAGCGTGCCGGTCGGGTCGCTGACCGCCACGCCGATCCGGCGCTCGCCCACGTCGAGGGCTATCACCCGACCGGGAGACCGGGGATTGGGGGTTGGGGATTGGGAATCGGAGATTGGGGACTGGGGATTGGTCATTTTATCTCTACCACGATGCGGAAGGGGAACCAGGGCAATCGCCCCAACCAGTCCGGCTCCACGGTGACTGCCGGTTCCCCGGCCAGGGGAAATCGTTGGCGCAGAAGGCGCTGCGCTTCCTCGATGGGCAAACCGCGCACCTCGCCGGCGACCTGGCGGTCGTCGATCTGGGCCACGGCCAGCCCGCTGGCGTGCACCCGAAAGCTGACCGCCCGGTTTTCTACTCCAACCACCTCGCCGGCCACGAACTCCAGGCTACGGGGGTCCAGGCGGTAGCCGGGAGGCACCTGGGCCTGCAATGCGGCCAGGGCCAGTTGATTGGCATTTTGCCCGCCGATGGCCGTGCCCCGCACCACGGCTCGCATCTCCAGCGTCAGCAGATCTGTCACCTCGCCATCCAGGCTGGGGTCGTAGGCCACGTCCAACGGGATGACGATGAGCGATTCAGGGGGGATGAACTCCTGCTCGGCCAACTCCGCCAGCAAACGGCTATATCCCTCCTGCTGAATCTGCTGCAAGACAATCGCATGCAGCCGGTCCTTGTCGGCGCGGGTGACGACGCCCGCCGGGGCCATCGTGCCCCCGCTGGTCGGCTCCTCGTTGACGACCGTCACCTGGCGCGCCAGCACCGGGTCGGAGATGCGATTGATCTGGCCGGCAGCCACGTTGCCGATGGGGCCAGGGTCCACGGCGATGACTTCGGTTTGGGTGATGGCGTTGAAAGCGGCCGGGATGGTGGCAGTTTGCACCGTGAGAAAACGCACCGTCGTGCCGCTGGAGGTGGTGAGGGTGGTGCTGGCCGGGACGGTGACTTCCTGGTTGGTCCGGTTGATCAAAGTGACGATCCCTTGTGCCTTGTCGGCCGGCACGTCGGTGGTAGTCGCCGGGGGAATGCGGCCCACGTCGCGTATTTCCACCTGAACCAATCGGGCCGGGATGTCGAGGGCGGTGTAGTCAACGCGATCCGCCTCTGGGTTGGCGCGCACCACCAGGTCGGCGGTGATCGGCTCCGTGGCCGGACTCAGTTGTATCTCCCCTTTGGGATAGATGAGCACCACCGCCGCCGCCATCCCCCCCGCCACCAGCAACGAGAGGATGAGAAAGCCCAGGGCCCGCAGCGGTCTGGCTACCCGCCGGTCGGGTCGGGGGCGAAAGTGGGGCAGACGTTTGGGGCGGGGGACATCTTTCACCGGACGTTCGGGCAGGGCCAGGTCCGCCACCGGCTCCCCTTCTCCCACTTTGGCCACCGGGCGGTGGACAGGTGGCGGGACGGCCTCGGTTCCGTCGCCGGAGAGCCAGCGCGAACGCTGCGCTCGCTCCACCGAGCTAAAGGTAACCAGGTCGGCTTCACGGCTCAACTCGATGACCCTGGGGTCTTTGGTGACCAGGGCTACCTTCAGCGAATAATTGCGCGCGTGCCGGGCCAACAACTTGAGGTTGACCAAATTGCGCAGCGTGCGGTTTTTGGGAGGCACGACCAGCAGGATCCGGTCTCCCTGAGCCCATTCCAGCCGGTCTCGAATCACCGGAATATCGTCGTCAACTTCAAGGTGGATGATTTGCTCCATAGGCTAATGCACGTCACTCCAGATAAGTCGCCAGGCTCATCGCCGGCGCCAGCAGGTCACTGACGGGGTGGGGGGGGACGTCGAGCAGGGCCGCCTGGCCCGGCGACCGGGTGCTGAGCCAGCCCCCCAGCGATTCCACCTCCAACGAGCGGCGAAAGGTCAAAGACGTTGTGGACTCCAGCGAGAACAAGGCCTGCGGCAGGTCGGGGAGCAGGCTCCCCCCGCCGGTGAGATGGATGCGACCGGGCAACGAATCGTCCCCATCGAAGTCCAGCGGCATGCCCGCCGGGTGGCGCGCCGACTCGGTCGCTGCCATCCGGCGCAACCCGGCGACCAGCGTCTCCAGCCAGGCGGTCACCGGCGCGACCAACGAGCGGGCGACCAGGCTCTCGTCCTCTGCCGACAGGGCGTGGTCGGCGTAGGCTCGCTTCAATGCTTCTGCCTCTTCCGGCGCGCAGCGAAAGGTCCGGGCCAGGCTCTGGGTGAAGAATTCTCCCCCCTGGGGCCACCAAAAGCTCGAAACCAACGCATCGTGCTGGATGAGGTTCAGGCTCGTCCCCCGGGCACCGACGTTGACGAGAATCGCCTCGCGCCGGGGCACGAGACTCGCCAGCGACTGGGGGGTGGCCATCACGTCTACCAGCGCCACCTCCAGCCGGTCGGCGACGGCCTCGATTGCCCGCAACACCGGCGGCCACACGGCCACCCCAAAGGCCGACAGCCAAAGCTCCCGCCCTTTCAACCCGACCGGGTCGGTGACGTGATGCCCATCCACCGTGACGACGCCGGGGGTGAGAGCCAGTGGCTTCCAGGTGACCTGGTCGTCGCCCAACAAGGGCAATCGCTCGCGCGCCAGCCGCTCCACCCGCTCCCATGCCGTCTTCAGCTCTCGCGCGGCGATGGGCGCGGTCGGGTCGGGACGGGTTTGCCGCACGGTGAAAGATTCGCCGCGCGTGAGTCGGGCCGGGATGCAAAAGAGGGCGTCGTCGGGCACCACTTTGCCCCGGCCGGCCGCCTCCGTTTGATCTTCGGCGGCGACCAGCGCCTCGTCGGCGACGGCCGCCAGCGCGGCCACGTCGGCGCGCCCGCCGCTCAAGTCGTGACCCTCTGCCGGGGCAAAACCATAGCCCAACACCCGCACGCCGGGTTTCTCCTGCCGCACCACTACGGCCTTTACGGTGTCGGCGCCAAAGTCAACCAGGCTGAAGTATCTGGGCCGCGTGCCGGGCGAACGGGTCCGCCGAATTATCACGTCAAGCAAAGTACGCATCCCCCTTATTTTACCCACCTGGGGTGAATAGGCAAAAACGTAGCCCCGGCGCAGGGGCCAGGGCTGATTTGCGATTTGAGATGGGTGTGTTTCATCTCAGTGGGAGTGTGGAATTTGTTCCGTTTTTTGGTGGTGGTCAAACTGTAAGTGACAGGGGGATGTCATGGCGAGCGAAGCGACACTTGCACCGCACGCAAGTGCAGGTGAGCAATCTCCGGCCTGCAATGCGGGGATTGCTTCGTCCGTTTCACTCCCTCGCAATGACATATCACTACTTTTCTACCACTACCCGTTTTTGGGCTGTTGGCAGAATGAATTCTGCACTCCAGCCCGTCACCTCAGATCAACTTTTCAGCGATTGCTCTACCAGGCCGGGCACGTGGCTCAGCGCCTCGGTCATTCGCGAGGCGTCGCGTCCGCCGGCCTGGGCCATCGTCGGTCTGCCGCCACCCCCGCCGCCGACTTCCCGGGCGACGGCCTTCACCAGCTTGCCGGCGTGCAGCCCTTGTTCGACCAGGTCGGGGGTCACGGCGGCAATGAAGCTGGGCTTGCCCGATAGCACCGCCCCCAACACAATCACCCCCGAACCCAACCGGTCGCGGAACCAGTCGCTCATCTCGCGCAGCATCGAGACGTTGGCGGCCTCCACCTGCGCCGACAGGACGTTGACGCCGTTCACTTTCTGCACCTGATTCAACAGTTGCTCAAAGTCGCGCCGGGCCAGTTCTCGCCGCAGCCTCTCGATTGTCTTCTCCATATCCTGGAGCTGGCCCATCAAATTCAATACTTTGCGGTCCACCTCGTCGGGGGCACAGCGAAGGAAGGCCGCCGCCGAATCGAGCACGGCCATCCGGTCTTGCGCCAATTGGTAGGCATAGCGACCGGTGACGGCCTCGATACGCCGCACGCCCGCTGCCACGCTTTCTTCCGAGATGATGTGGAAGGAACCGATGTCGCCGGTGTAGTTCACGTGGGTGCCCCCACACAATTCCTGGCTGAAGAGCTCTTCCTCGTCGCCAATTTTGACGACGCGCACCGTGTCGCCGTATTTTTCGCCGAAGAGGGCCACCGCGCCGGCGGCGACGGCCTCTTTGTAGGCGTGATGCTCGGGCCGAACCGGATAGTTGGCCAAAATGGCATCGTTGACCAAACGCTCGATGGTGCGCAGCTCTTCTTGCGTGAGCATCGCCGGGTGGGTGAAGTCGAAGCGCAGGCGGTCGGGGGCGACCAGCGACCCGGCCTGCTGCACGTGCTCGCCCAGAACGCGACGCAATTCGCGGTGGAGCAGGTGGGTGGCGGTGTGGTTGCGCATGATGTCCCAGCGGCGGTCGGCGTCCACGACGGCCCAGGCCTCATCGCCCACGCGCGCCGCCCCGGTCGTCATCTGTCCCGCGTGGACGATGAGGCCAGCAACCGGCTGGCGGGCGTCCGTCACCTGAAATTCCCACGTGGGGGCGGCGTCGGGGTCATCATAATGGAGGATGAAGCCGGTATCGCTGACCTGCCCACCCGCCTCCACGTAGAAGGGGGTGGCAGCCAGCACCAATTCCACCTGCTCCCCTTCGCGCGCCTCCTGGACTATTCGTCCGTCGCGGACGATGGCCACCAGCCGACTTTCCATCTCCGTGCCACGATAGGGGTCATGTTCCACCCCGCCGGCGCCGAGCTCCCCCTCGGCCTTCAGCTTCTCCAGCAAATCGGCGTAAACGACCAGGGTCTCCTCGCTGGTCATTTTAAATTGATCCGAGGCGGAGATTTTTTCGTGCTCGGCCATCGCCTGGTGAAAGCCGGCCTCGTCCACCAGGAATCCGTGCTCAAGGGCGATGTCGCGGGTCAGCTCGAAGGGAAAGCCATAGGTGGCATGCAACTTGAAGGCATCGGCGCCGGGAATGGTGGCCTCCCCCCGCGCTTTCAGGTCGTCCATCAAATCGGTCAGCAGGTTAAGCCCAAATTCGTAAGTTTGGTAGAAACGCTCTTCTTCCTGGGCGATGACGTTCAGGATGAATTCCCGGCGCGCTTTGAGTTCGGTGTAGTGCTCGCCCATCTCCTGGATGACGGTTTTGGCGATCTCGGCCAGGAAAGGCCGGGTGAAGCCGGCCATCCGCCCGTGACGGGCCGCCCGGCGCAGGATGAGACGCAACACGTAGCGACGTCCTTCGTTGCCCGGCATTACCCCATCGCCGATCATAAAGGTGACAGCCCGTCCGTGGTCGGCGATGACCCGGTACGACACCAGGTGCTCTTCGCGTTCCGCGTCGGTGTGGCCCAGCAACTTTTGCACACGATCCATGATGGGGGTGAAGAGGTCGGTTTCGTAGTTGCTGCGCTTGTTTTGCACCACCGACACGATGCGCTCCAGCCCCATGCCGGTGTCCACGCCCGGTTTGGGCAGGGGAGTCCGGGTCCCGTCGTCCGCCTGGTTAAACTGCATAAAGACCAGGTTCCAAATTTCCAGCCACCGTTCGCAGCCATTGTCGAGGGCCACGCTGTAATCGGGTTGACCGCAAGTGCAAAATTCCGGTCCCCAGTCGTAATGGAGTTCGCTGGTGGGGCCGCAAGGCCCGGTGTCGCCCATCATCCAAAAATTGGTCTCGTCGCCCATTCGATAGACGCGGCCCGGGTCTACCTTTATGTCGTTCACCCAGTAGCCATGGGCTTCTTCGTCGTCGGTGTGGACGGTGTAATACAGCCGCTCCGGGTCCAGGCCGTAGACCTGGGTCAGACATTCGTAGGCATAGCGAATGGCTTCCCTTTTGAAGTAATCGCCAAAGGAAAAGTTGCCCAGCATCTCGAAGAAGGTGTGGTGACGCGGCGAGGGGCCCACGTTTTCCAGATCGTTGTGTTTGCCCGAAACCCGCATGCACTTTTGGGCAGTGGCGGCTCGGGTGTAATCGCGCTTTTCCAGCCCCAAAAACACGTCTTTAAATTGCACCATCCCGGCGTTGGTGAAAAGCAGCGTCGGGTCGTTGCCCGGAACAAGGGAAGAGCTGGGCACGATGGTGTGGCCCTGCTTCTTAAAATAGTCTAAAAAGGCCTGGCGAATTTCGGCGCTGGTCATCATTGCGGTGTCACCTCTTTTTCTCCCACCAGAGTTCCCGTGAGCAGACTTCCGAGGTCTGGCGCGTGGCCTTTCGGCAGCGAAATTGCAACTTTGGCCGGTCGTTTTCGACGGGAGAAACCGTCTGTTGGAGACCTCGGAAGTCTCAGGCTTGATTCTTCAGGCACGCTCTCGGAGTCGTGACGATTGTAGTCCAAGAGGATGGGGTTGTCAAACGGTTTCTCGAAAGGATTAGGGCAATCGCATCTTAATTTTATACCAATTGCGTATTGAAAGGCTGTATTTTCTGCCCGCGCCGGAATAGGGATTCCGGCGCTGCGGGATGCTCATCGCCCATCTCGTAGCCCCGGAATCCCTATTCCGGGGCGATTCCCCCCTCGTCGCTCACCTGCCCCATCGCAGGTGCGGGCAGAATGACGGTTTGGGGCCAAACTCGAATTTAGATGCGATTGCCCTACGAAAGGATGGCGCAGGCAGGAAACTTGCTCCCTGGTCATCTCATTGGTACAATAGCATCAGGCTTGAACCCAATGAATCGGGTGCATTTCTTAGGTTCAAATGATAGTACTTACGCAGTTGAGCACAAAAATAGGCTCCGTAGTGACGACTTCCCTGTCCTGGCGGCAGGCCAGGGAAGTCGTCACTACAAACCTAAACTGCGTAAGTACTGTCAAATGAGTTGAGGCGACGAGTGGGAGTGCAGAATTCATTCTGCCAACGGCCCAAAAAACGGAATAAATTCCGCACTTCCACTGAGATGAAACACACCCTAAACGAATACCATGGCTGATCTGCTGCGCAGGTTTTTCGAGACCAACGAAATTGTCTTCTTCTTCCTGTATGGTCAGGTTTTCTTCGTCGTTGGGCTGGCCATCGCTTTGCAGTCACGTCAACACAGCCGGCTGGCCCTGACCGAGAGCCTCCCATTTCTGGCGATATTCGGCATTGCCAACGGACTGGCTCAATGGGGCCACGTGTTCATCCCCATTCAGGCCACCTACCTGCCGGGGACTTTGATCGTTGCCTTGCAATTTGCCCAGGTGTCACTGTTGGCAATCTCATTCGCCGCCCTGATGCGATTTGGCTTGCAATTGGTGACGCCCAAGCCAGTGCCGCAGCCCTGGGCCACGTGGCTTCCCGTCGGCTTGCTGGTGGTGTGGGAGGGGACGTTGATCGGAAGCTGGCTCTTGCGTGTGGCTCCCGACGACGTGCTTTTGACCAACTGGGAGGTATTCGGTCGCTATTTGTTGGCCGGGCCATCGGCACTGGTGGCCGCGATGGGACTTCACTGGCACGCACAGCAAGAGATCAAACCGCTAAATCTGCCTCGCATCGAGCGATTCTTGCGGACGGCCAGCCTGTCGCTGGGAGCGCTGGCCCTGCTCAACGGCGTCATCGTACCCGATGCCCCCTTCGTGCCGGCCAACGTGCTAAATTACAGTCTGCTGGAACGCACCATCGGGGTGCCCATCCAGGTTTTCCTCTCAATCTGCGGTGTGCTTCTCGCCTACAACGTGATCCGAGCTATGGAAATCTTTCAGATCGAAACGGCCCAGGTGCTGGAGGAAGCGGAGCGAACCCGGGTGCTGATGGCCGACCGGGAGCGAATCGGACGCGAACTGCACGACGGGACCATTCAATCCATCTACGCGGCCGGCCTGATGATAGAAGGCGCGACCTATTTGATAGACGACTCGCCCGACGAAGCAAAAAAGAAGCTGTCCGAGGTGATGAAGTCGCTCAACAACACCATCCAGGAGATTCGTCGCTACATCTTCGACCTGCGCGCCGAACCCGAAACCAAGACCGCCGATCTGGGCGAAAGCCTCTCGCAAGTGCTGCGCGATCTACGCATCAACACGCTCCTGTCCGTTGACCTGACCGTGGACGGCAAGGACCCTCACGTGCTCACGCCCGAACGACGTCAACACATCTTGCGCATCGTGCGAGAGGCCCTGTCTAACATCTCGCGCCACGCCCAGGCCAAACGGGTCGTTGTGCGTTTGCACTGGGGAGGAGATGCGCTACGACTCCGCATCGCCGACGACGGCATCGGCCTGACCAGTCTGCCCGGCGACGATGGGAACGGGCAGGGGCTACGCAACATGCGCGAGCGAACGATGCTGCTCGGCGGCAGACTGACCATCAGCGGCCAACCTGGTCGCGGCGTGGTCATAGACCTGGAAGTGCCCTATGAATACGAGGGGGCCAGGCGAGGCGTAATGCCCATTTTGTAGGGTAGGGGATCCGCAATCCAGAGGGGAGCTGCGTTATGAAGATAATGATCGTTGACGATCACGAGGTCGTGCGTTTGGGATTGCGGGGGCTCCTGGAGCGACAGCCGGGCTGGCAGGTGGTGGCCGAGGCCGCCACCGCCGACGAGGCGGTCAATCGCGCGCGTGAGCACAGACCCGACGTAGTCGTGATGGACATCCGGCTGGCCGGGAGCAGCGGGATCGACGCCTGCCGGCAAATCATCAGCCAGATGCCCGAAGTCAGGGTCATTATGCTCACCTCCTACGCGGAAGATGAGCTGCTTTTTGACGCGATTGCCGCCGGTGCGGCCGGCTACGTCCTCAAGCAAATCGGCAGCGACGAACTGGTGCGGGCTATCGAAACGGTGGGCCGGGGTGAGGCGCTGCTTGATCCCAGCCTCACCCGGCGCGTGCTGGCCAAGGTGCGCGAGGCCGCCCGCAAAGAAGCTTTCGCCGCTTTCGCCGATTTGACCGAACAGGAACTGCGGGTGCTGGCCCTCATCTCTGAGGGCAAGACCAACCGCGAGATAGCCGAGGCGCTTTATCTGGGCGAGGGAACCGTGCGCAATTACGTGAGCAACATCCTGGGCAAGCTGGGGGTTTCCAACCGCGCTGAGGCCGCCGCCTACGCGGTGGAACACAATCTGAAAGAGCATCTGAAGATGGGGAGGTAGACTCACAAAATACTCTGAGCCTGGAGAAGGCCGGGGGGCCGACACCTACCGCTCGATCTTGCCCGGCAGACGGAAGGGATACCGCTTGCGGAGAATTTTCTCGGTGAAGAATTTGTCGATGCGGCGGGCGGTTTGGAAGAGCTGCCAGATGAAAGCGTCTTCCCGATAGTAGGCGTCTATCTCCTTCACGGTCAGCGGCGCCAGGTCAAAGGCGCACAGTTCGTCGCCGATCATCTCGTTGACCATCGCCACCGCCGGGGCCACCAGGTCGCTCCGGCCTTCCTTGTGCAGGTTGGCAATCACGTCAACCAGCACGCTTCGGAAGTCGTAATAGCGGTCCAGCACGTCTTGCAAAAAGAAGGCGCGGATGATGGCCCGCAAGAAGGAGGGGGTGTTCTTGAGGAAAATCTCGGGGTTCAGTTGCTCCTGACCATCCACCCGAAAGAGGGGGGTGCTGGTATCGATGTATAGCATCGGCGTCGTCGGTTTGGGGTCTCGGCAATGCCAGTTGGAAATCTGTCCGTCCAATGCCAGGCGGACGTTTTTATTTTCCAGGTTGGCGGCGAACACGTCGCCGATTTTCAGGATGATCTTCTTCAGCAGTGCCAGCGCCGGAGCCCGATCCAACGAGCGGATCAACACGTTCCCGATGTATTGCGAGGCGAGCCGGCGCTGCACGACGTATACTTTGATGCCCTCCTCGTCTTCGCCGGCGATCCTCAGTTTTTGCTCTGGCATGTCGAGGCCGGCCTGACGGAGCAGGGCGACGTACTGATAGAAAGCGCGTTCGTAGCGGCGAATCTCGTCCATCGAGGGGAATTTGGGCAGCGACTTGTAGACCCAGCGCGAGGGGGTGCGCTGCGGGTGCAAATGGCTATCGAGACTCACACTGTCGCTCAGCACCAGCGAGGTGGTGATTTCGCCGTAGCCGACCACGTTTACCCGCAGATCGCAGGTGTAGTGGGCCTGGATTTCACGGCATATCCATCGAAAGAGGACCACGTCTTCTGCCAGCAGCCGCCTCAACTCCAACGGGCGCGCTCCGTCGAGACAGGCCTGCTCGCGAGCGATGACCTCTTTGAGACGGAGGAACTGCTCCACGATGAAGGTCACGTTCCGTGGGTTGCGGTTGACCCCTGCCAGGAACGCCCGGAACTCGTCGGCGGAGATGGCCTTCAGCCTCTCGTTGACCTCGGCGATTTGGGGCAATAGGTCCTGACGCCGGGCAGGACGTTTGAGGTATCTGGCTTTAAGGGGGTATTGGGCGTGGATGGCTTGAAGGTCGGTGAGGTCCATAATCGTAACCCTCAAAAGGGAGTGCGCGCTTGGGTGGTGGTTAAACTGTAAGTGACAGGGGGATGTCATTGCGAGCGAAGCGACGCAATCTCCGGCCTGCAATGCGGGGATTGCTTCGTCCGTTTCACTCCCTCGCAATGACATATCACTTACTTTTCTACCGCTACCCGCGCTTGAAAGCAATCTAAAGATGGCACGCCATCACCGAATCCAAATGTCATAGGGGTGTGTTTCATCTCGGTTGGAGTGCGGAATTTATTCCGTTTTTTGGGCTGTTGGCAGAATGAACCCTGCACTCCGGCCTGTCACCTCAACTCAGACCGGCTCGGCGGCAAGCCGGTCGGCCAGAAACTTCAGCCCCCGGTATTTGAGGCTGCGTCGCATCTGCCACAGCGAGGTGTCGAGGATGGTGAACGCCTGGTCTATCTCCTCGTCGGTGATGGTCAGCGGCGGCAGGAATTGCAACACGCGCTTGTCGTTGGCGCTGTAGATGGCGTACAGGCCGTTGTCGAACAGGGCTTTGCTCAAGACCATCGAGAAAGTCCCGCTGGTGAAGCGCAATCCCATAAACAACCCAAGCTGCCGAATCTCTTTGAAGACGGTGGCGTGTCCCCTTCGAATCGCCTCCAACCCCTGGCGGAAGCGTTCCGCTTTGCGGTTGACCTCTGCCAGGAACGCTTCGTCCATGGTGATGCGCAGCACCTCCAGTGCTGCCAGACAGCCCAGGTCGCTCCCACCGAAGGTCGAAATGTGGATGAACGGGTTGTTGACCACAAACTTGTACACCCGGTCGTTGATACAGGTGGCGGTGATGGGGTAGATCCCCCCGCTGAGGCCCTTGCCCGTCACCAGGATGTCGGGCACGACGCCAAAGTGCTCAATGGCCCAGGGAATCCCGGTGCGCCCCAACCCGGTTTGCACTTCGTCGGCGATGAAGAGCGCGCCACGTTGGTCGCACAATCGCCTGACCTCCCGAAAATAGTTTGGGTGGGGGATTCTCATGCCCAGCGTGGCGGGGACCGGTTCCATGATGACGGCGGCGGTTTCGTCGCTGATGGCGCGTTCCAACGCCGGGACGTCGTCGAAGGGAACCTGAGAGAAACCGGGCGACAGGGGGCCGAAGGGGGCTTTGAAGCGGTCGTCGCCGGCGGCCAGGGCGAAGCCGGTGTGACCGTGATACCCGCCCAGGGCCGAGACGATCCCCGGCCGGCCGGTGGTGGCGCGGGCCAACTTGATGGCCAGGTCCACGGCCTCGCCGCCGCTGACGCCGAAGACGGCGTGGTTCAGGTCGCCGGGTAGACATTCGGCCAGCCTTTGGGCCAGCATGGCCTTGGGCCCGCTGATCAGGTGGTGGTTGCCGATGTCATACGTCTCCAGCCCGCGCCGGACGGCCTCGATGATCTGCGGGTTGCGGTGTCCCAGGTTGAACACGCCGCCGTTGCAGTGGAGGTTAAGGTACTTCTTGCCGTTGACGTCGTACAGGTAGGCCCCCTCTCGCCGCCGGGGGACCAGGGTGAATCCGTACCGATTGTAGAATTTCACTTTACCCCGGGAGACGTGCCTGGCATAAGTTCTGACGAGTTCTTTGCGGGTTTTGAATTCCACGGTCATCGGTCGTCTCTCCCTCGGATTCGACCTCTCGGCGCGCGTGGCTCTGGGGAATTGGTGGACGTGGCGTTGGTGATGTTTTTCAGTCGGTGGAGAGCAAAACCTTGAGCACGCCGGGGGCGGCGGCCCGTTCAAAAGCGGTCAGGCCATCGGCCAGCGAAAAAGCCTCGTGGATGAGAGGTTCCACGTCGACCAACTGCTGCTCCAGCAGGCGCAAAGCAGGCGAAAACGGTCCGCAGCGGGAGCCGACGATGGTCACTTCGTCCACGACGACGGCGCTCAGGGCGAGGGTGACGTCGCCGTGAAAGGTGCTCTTGAGCACCAGAGTCCCCCGCGGGCGGACCAGGGCGCGGGCGGCGGCAAACCCGTCGGGGCTGCCGGTCGCTTCTACCACCACGTCGGCCCCTGGCTCAATCTTCTCCCCGGCGATTTGGGTGCGGATACCCCGGCGTTCCAGGATGGCCAGCTTTTCCGGGTGTCGTCCCACGGCCAGCAGGTCGCAGCCGGTCAGTTGCAGCACCTGGGCGACGAGCAGCCCCAGCTTGCCGTCGCCTAATACCACCACCCGGTCGGTGGGCCGGACGTGCACGCGGTCGGTGATCTCGCAGGCGGCGGCCAGCGGCTCGGTGAACACCGCCCACTCGTCGGGGATGGCGGCGGGCACCGGGTAGAGGAGGTTGGTCGGCAGGGTGAAGTAGTCGGCCATGGTGCCGTCGCGGCGGTAGATGCCCAGGGTGGTGCGGTGGGGACAATGGGTGGGGTCGCCCCGGCGGCAGGTGGGGCATTGGCCGCAATAGGCGTTGATCTCGCCTACCACTCGCTGCCCCACCAGCTCTGGGGCGTCGTCGGCGCGGGCCACCACGCCTACGAATTCGTGGCCCAGTATGCCCTCAAACCCCAGGTACCCGCGGACGATCTCCAGGTCGGTGTTGCAGATGCCGATCAGCCGGGTGCGAATCAACGCCTCGCCGGGCGGTGGCGTGGGGTCGGGGGCGTCGGGGCGGTATTGGAGGGTTCCGTCGAAATATAGCGCGCGCATAGCTCATTGCCTCTGCTGCGCAGTATAGCACAAGACAGAGGGCGAGGCAAGGACTAGTCGTGATCGGCAAAATCGGAGATATATGGCACGCGGATC
>JAJRXB010000109.1 GCA_024276515.1 Chloroflexota bacterium | reverse complement strand
TAACGGCTGACACGGACTCCACGGATTACGCGGATTGGCACACACGGACTCCACGGATTACGCGGATTGGCACACACGGACTCCACGGATTACGCGGATTGGCACACACGGACTCCACGGATTACGCGGATTGGCACACACGGACTCCACGGATGGCACGGAGTCCGTGTGTGCCACCGTCCCGGCTATGTGAACAGGCCGCCGGTGAGTAATATCAATTGCCTATTGAAAGACCGTCTTTTCCACCCGCGCCGGAATAGGGATTCCGGCGCTGCCAGGTTCTCATCGGCCCACCTCGTAGCCCCGGAATCCCACCTCGTAGCCCTGGAGGCCCACCTCGTAGCCCCGGAATCCCACCCCGTAGCCCCGGAATCCCACCCCGTAGCCCCGGAATCCCTATTCCGGGGCGATTCTCAGCGATGGGAGGAGATTTCACAGCCTTTCTTCTCACAATTGGTATAATCCGAGAGAAAACAGCAGCCCGTAGATCAATTCCAGCCGGGCCGTCCCCGCCAGGGCCCGGTTGAGGGTGGGGCCTGTTTCGAGGAAGATCATCCGCGTCAGGGGGATGGTCAGCGGCAGAGAGAGCCAGGTCAACAGCACCCAGGGAGTCGCCGCGCCCGTCAGCCACATCAAAGGTGGCACCCCGTAAGCTCCGATCAACAACCCCAGGTATTCGATCCGCGCCCCTCCGGCCCCCAGGCGGACCGCCAGGGTCTTTTTGCCCGCGGCCCGGTCGGTCTCCACGTCGCGCAGGTTATTCACCACCAGGATCGCCGTCGCCAGCAACCCCATTGGGATGGCCGCCCAAAGAGCGCCCCCGCTCACCCGGCCCGCCTGCACGTAATAGGTGCCGGCCACCGCTGCCAGGCCGAAGAAGAGGAACACAAACGGGTCGCCCAATCCGTGGTAGCCCAGGGGAAAGGGGCCGGCTGTGTAGGCAACCGCCGCCACGATGGCAAGCAGGCCAATGACCACCACCGGCCAGCCGCCGACCATCACCAGGTATATCCCTACCAGCACCGCCAGCCCAAAAGTGATCGCCGTGCCCGTCATCACCTGGCCGGGCGTGAGCAGGCCCGCTTGCGTCACCCGCAGCGGGCCCAGACGTTCGACGGTGTCTGCCCCCCGTTGGTAGTCGAACACGTCGTTGGCGAAGTTGGCGCCGATTTGAATGAGCAGCGCTCCCGCCAGCGCAGCCAGGGCGGGGCCAGGCGCGAAAACTCCCTCGCCGACGGCCACCGCCGCTCCCACAATCACCGGGGCAGCCGCCGCCGGCAACGTTTTGGGCCGGGCAGCCAACAGCCATATTCGTAGCAGACTGAGACGTCTTTGCTGTTCGTGCATCAGAGAAAATGGCGGGGAGCCGACGAAGGGATGGCGGTCAGCCCTCTCCAAGCAACCTGACGGCCAGTTGGGCGTAAATCTGGGCGGCGGTGAAGCAGTCGGCCAGGCGGATGCACTCGTCGGCGGTGTGGGCCTGAGTCTCCTCGCCCGGTCCCACCCCCACGGTGGGGATGCCAGCGATGCCCATGGTGTAAGCTCCGTCGGTCGAAAAATCCCACTTGCCGATGGCAGGACGTCTGCCAACCACCTCTCGCACCGCTCGGACTGTTGTCTCCACCAGGGCGTGATTTTCGGGCACCACCCAGGCCGGATAATGTTCCACGCCGTGGCAAAAGTACCCGGCGTAGCTGGTGTATTCGAACTCGGCCAGGCGGACCTCGGCGCGCACGTTCTCGCGGGCGATGACCCCCTCGACTTCGGCCAGGGCTTTGGCCTCGGTTTCGCCCAGCGTCAGCCGCCGGTCTATGACAAAGGTGCAGCTATCGGGGATGACGTTTTTGCTGCCGGCCGTGTTCTCGATGCGGGTGACGGCCAGGGTTCCTTTGCCCAGGAAGGGGTCTTCGGCCAGCATGTCGGCCAGTAGCTCCAGCGAAAAGATGATCCGCGCTGCGCCGTAGATGGCGTTTTCCCCCAGCTCAGGCATAGAGGCGTGAGAGGAGCGTCCGCGCACCGTGACCTGCAGCTCCATCCGCCCCCGGTGCCCCCGACTCACCTGCAGGTTGGTCGGTTCGGCCAGCACCACCCAGTCGGGACGAATGCCCTCTTCTTCGACGAGCACCCGCATGGCGTATCCCTCGCATGGTTCCTCTTGCACCACCCCGACCACGTACAGGTCGCCGGCCAGCTTCACACCGCTGTCTATCAGTGCCTTAGCGCCGTAAACCAGGCTGGCCAGCGGCCCTTTCATATCGGCCGAGCCACGCCCGTAGAGCACCCCGTTTTCGATCTCAGCGCCGAAGGGGTCGCGGGTCCAGGCGGCCGGGTCGCCCACGCCGACGGTGTCCATGTGGCCGTTGTAGAGCAGCCGGGGACCGGTCCCCGGCCCGATGCGTCCCACCACGTTGCCAATGCGGTCGGTCCACACCTCGTCGAAGCCAACGGCGCCCATCTCGGCCGCCAGCCGTTCGGCGATGACCTTCTCCTGGCACGAGAGGCTGGGGGTGCGTACCAGGTCTTGCAGAAACAAGGTGAATGCCTGGCGGTCTTGCGTCGAGAGCTCAAACATCGGGTATTTCCTTCCCAAATTTCCAGTCTAGGCTGTGTCTGGGCTGTGGCCGGTCTCCCTCTGGGCTGTGGCCGGTCTCCCGACCGTGCCGGTTGTGGCTCGGTCAAGAGACCGGCCACAGCGATAGTGGATGGCGACCCCAGGCTATGGCCGGTCTCCCGACCGTGCCGGTTGTGGCTCGGTCAAGAGACCGGCCACAGCGATAGTGGATGGC
>JAJRXB010000108.1 GCA_024276515.1 Chloroflexota bacterium | reverse complement strand
GCCAGCGGTTGGGGCAGATAAGCAGCCAGTGCCGATAGCAGCTCAGCGGAAACGGACACAGGGCAACTCCAGCGGTGAGTCAAGGATCGGAGAATCAGGGAACCGACTCCCCAACCCTCCCCATGAGGGCTTATCATTACCCACATCTCGCCTTGCTGACGCCCGCCCCGAGCTTAAGCTCAGGGCTAATAGCCCAAGCACGTTGAAACGTGCTGTCTTTGCCCAGAATCGGGGGAGGCGCAGTCGGCTTGAGCCGACTTTAGCTATTAGGCTGCGGATTTATTCGCAGCAAAAAGCGGCCGGAACGACATGTGGGTAATGCATAGCCCTGAGGGAGAGGGAGTCACTCACCTCTCCCTGGCAGGGAGAGAGGCTGGGGGAGAGGGTCGAACGCCCCCATGCGCAACCACCTCACAAAACTAAAGTGTTACAAAGAGCCTTTCTAACAGATGTTTAAGGGCCGGTCACTTGGTTATTGCTTAAAAGGGACAACTCTAGAGATGGAAGGCCTTGATACCCGGTTCCCCGATGCCCGATTCTTAATGATTATAACGCAGCGCCGGGGCCTTGACAATGGGTCTCTGGTGTGGTATGATAGTGTCACCACTGGCTAGTGGTGTTATTATCACCCTCCCTGCCGGACTCCTTTGCGATGGACGATAATCCCCTCGAAGCGCAACTCACCACTCTCGGACTCAACCGCTACGAAGCAGCAGTTTACGTGAGCCTGCTGGGGCGGAGCCGATTCACCGCTGCTGAGGTCGCTACCCAGGCCGGCGTGCCCCGTCAGCGGGTCTACGACGTGTTGGAGAGTCTGGCCGCCAAAGGGCTGTGCGTGAAGCGGCTGGGCAAGCGAAAGCGCACTTACAGCGCGGCAGATCCTTCGGTCGCTCTGCCAACCCTGCTGGCTGCCTACCAGGAACAGCAGGCGCTGGAAAATCAACGTCGGGCGGCGGTCCTGGATGCCATCCTGCCCGGCCTCAGCCGGGCGTTCGCCAGTGGGCAGGGAGAAGTGGACCCGCTGGACTACATCGAGGTCCTCACCGACCGCCGCCAGGTGGCCGAGCGGGTGATGGCTCTATCGCGCCAGGCCAGGGAAGAGATTCTGATGCTCTTCAAGCGGCCGCTGGTGGCCAGCATCGAGGAGAACCTGGCCGAAGCCCACGCCGTCGCCGACCGCATCGTCCGCCGCGGGGTGTACGAAGAATCAGCCGCCGACGACCCCGAATTCTTCGACCTCATCCGCCAGTTCCACGCCCTGGGCGAGGAGATTCGCTTCGTGCCGGAGCTCCCCATCAAAGTGAACCTGTACGACGAACGTGTCGCCGTGATTCTGTTGCAAAACCCGGTCGGCGGACAATCAAGCCTGACCTGCCTGGTCATCGAGCACATCAGCATGGCAAAAGCCTTGAAGGTGGCCTTTGAATCGCTGTGGGCGCAGGGGGTTGATTTCGAGACGTTCTGCGCGCAGCGCGGCCAGGCTGTTGACGTGAAGCGTGAAACATGATGCGTGTTGCGTGATGCGTGTTCCGTGTTCCATGTTTCACGTCACGCAACACGCAACACGCGACACGTTATCGAGGGAGGACTTACCCAATGCCATATCCCAAACCAACCCGACGTTCGTGGGCCGAACCCTGGAAGGTGAAAGTGGTGGAGCCCATCCGAATGACCACCCGTGAGTACCGCGAGAAGTGTATCGCCGAAGCCGGATACAACACCTTTTTGCTCCGCTCCGAGGACGTGTACATTGACCTGCTGACCGACAGCGGCACCAGCGCCATGAGCGACAATCAGTGGGCAGGGATGATGCTGGGTGACGAGGCCTACGCCGGCAGCAGGAACTTCTATCACCTGTGGGAGGCCGTCACCGAGTATTACGGCTACCAATACGTCGTCCCCACCCACCAGGGCCGGGGGGCGGAGCACATCATCTCGCAAATTATGATCAAAGAGGGCGACTACGTGCCCGGCAACATGTATTTCACCACCACCCGTCTGCACCAGGAATTGGCCGGCGGTACCTTTGTGGACGTGATCATTGACGAAGCCCACGACCCGGCCAACGAACATCCCTTCAAAGGGGACGTGGACCTAGACAAATTGCAAAAGCTGATCGACGAGGTGGGCGCGGACAAGATACCTTACGTCGCCGTGGCCGGCACGGTGAACATGGCGGGCGGCCAGCCGCAGTCTATGGCCAACATGCGCGCCCTGCGCCGGCTGTGCGACCAACATCACATTCCCATCGTCCTCGATGCTACCCGGGCCGTCGAGAACGCCTATTTCATCCAGCAGCGCGAGGCAGGCTACCGGGATAAGAAGATCGCCGAGATTCTGAAGGAATATTGCTCCTACACCGACAGTTGCACCATGAGCGCCAAAAAGGACACGCTGGTCAACATCGGTGGCTGGCTGGCGACCAACGACGAGGGACTGTTTGAGGAAGCTCGCAACATGGTGGTGGTGTACGAAGGATTGCACACCTACGGCGGCCTGGCCGGGCGCGATATGGAGGCCATGGCGCGGGGCATCGTGGAGAGCGTGGACGACGATCACATCCGTGCCCGGGTGGGGCAGGTGGAATACCTGGGCCAGCACCTCATTGACTGGGGAGTGCCGGTGGTGCGGCCTATCGGCGGGCACGCCGTCTTCCTCGACGCGCGTGCCATCTACGAGCACATCCCGCAGGACCAGTTCCCGGCCCAGGCCCTGGCCGCCGACCTGTACATCGACTCCGGCGTGCGCAGTATGGAGCGGGGGGTCGTCTCGGCCGGGCGCGACCCCAAAACGGGCGACCACCGCTACCCCAAACTGGAGCTGGTGCGGCTGACCATCCCACGCCGGGTGTACACCCAGGCCCACATGGACGTGGTGGCCGAGTCGGCGCTGGAGGTGTACGAAAAACGGGAGCAGGCGCGGGGATTGAGATTCGTGTATGAACCGAAGTACCTGCGATTCTTCCAGGCGCGGTTCGAGCGGGTGTAGAGGGGCTACGAAGTGCGGCCTACGGTGCACGAAAGATGTGTTTTTCAACTTGAGGCTAAAGCCGTCGGGCTGAAAGGTCAAGCATCCTGAAGGACGCTCAATTTTAGGGCGCTTTTAGCGTCCTTCGACCTTTCAGCCTGGGGGTTTAGCCCCAGGCGGGTCCGACATTCGCTCAGCAACACTCAATGGGGGGATTACCAGCTTTGAGCTTGGATATTTATGCCCAAGCTCCGAGAAGCCCGCCAACAGATCGTTCGCGCACCGTCCGATAGCCAGCAAGTTGACAGGACCTCTATAGAATGCTATCATTTCGATAGCATTTCAATATCTTTTCAGGAGACCGAGCTATGCCAGGCTTGTTGATCAGAGAGTTGCCGGAGGAGTTGCACCGAAAATTAAAAGAGCGCGCGGCCAGGAACCGGCGTAGCCTGTCCAAGGAAGCGCTGGTGATCCTGGAGACAGTGCTCAGTGATACGAACACGTTCGCAGGCCCTGAGCTCCCGACTCCGCACAAAGGCCGTTTTCTCCTTACGGATGAGTGGATCGACCAGGCCAAACGCGAGGGCCGCCAATGATCGTGGTAGACACCAACGTCATCGTCTACCTGATGATCGAAGGCGAAAAAACGGAGGCGGCGCAGCGCACCTTTCGCCAAGATTCAAATTGGGTGACGCCTGTTCTCTGGCGTCACGAGTTTCTCAACGTCCTGGCTACGCTTGTGCGCCACGGCGGAATCGAGATTGAGCAGGCCGCGGACATCTGGCAAAAGAGTGTCCGCCTCTTTTCTCTTGCCGAGCAGGATGTGGATATGCTCAGCGCACTCCGGCTGGCCTGCCGGCACGACATCAGCGCCTACGACGCCCAGTACGTGGCGCTGGCTATGGAGTTCAGCGTCCCCTACGTGACCGAAGACCGGCAAATGTTGAAGACCTTCCCAAACATTACCATGTCTATGCAGGAATTTTGCGAAAGTTGAGAGGTCTGCTTCGGTGAGAATACGACCTGCCGCTTCACACGATACCGCCGCCGATCTGATGGCTAAGTACAGTCGTGCGTAAATTCGTTACCGGTTGGGTTGGATACAGGCCCCGCGCCGGAATGGGGATTCCGGCGCTACCAGGGCTCCTGTAGCCCCGGAATCCCCATTCCGACGCGGCTTTCTCCCATAGAAAGGCCGTGAGAAACCGGGAACGTATTTATGCCTCGCTGTACTAAGAAGAGGTGTGTTTCATCTTTCTGGTGGGCATAAGGCATAGCGACTGAAGTCGCGCTTGTAGGCCCGGCGGCCCGGCGTCGGCGCAGGCCGACGCTCGGCCTATGGCCTTCAGAGACGGTTTTAACCGCGTAAAAAACTGCCCCAATATGCCGTTTTTGTCGCCGAGGACGAGGGGCGTGTGGTGGGCCTGCTGACCATCAGCCGCCGATGGACGCTGTGGCACGCCGGTCCCTGTGCCCTCATCGAAGAGCTGGTGGTGGACGAGAAAGCACGCGGTCGAGGCGTGGGCCGCGCCCTCATCCAGGCTGCCCTCGACTGGGCCAGGAGCCAGGGTTGCAGCGAGGTCGAAGTCAGCACCGAGCAAGACAACACCGACGCCCAGAACTTCTATCGGCGGTTGGGCTTTGAGAGCGTGACGCTGTTGCTGGAGTATGAGTTCGACTAGGGAGACAAAGTTCAGAGATAAGGAAATATTTATGACCGATTTTCACCACAATATTTTCTACTATTACAGAGGCGCCAAACGGCCAGATCAAGAGCATAACTCACAACAGAATCAAAAGTGGGACCCACAATTGGAGGACAACACCACCAAAGCGTTGATCAATACGCTGGAACATTGTAGCCCTGTAGTCACGCGCAAGCTCCTTGAATGGTTGAACATCACAGCAACTGACAAACCCAAGTTTGAACTCCAGAAGATGACCATTGGCGAAAGAAACATACGCCGCAAATCACAGCGACTGCTACTTGGCCTAGTACAAAAAGAGGGTGAAGACAGTATTTGCGATAGGTTAGAGGGGCCAGTGGATGGGGATAGCCGTCCCGATGCCTGGATCTATGGAGAGGATTACGTTGTCCTGATTGAAAGCAAAGTCGGGAGGACTACGTCCCTCGACCTCAATCAGATGCGTTGTCATTCTCAAAAACTACAAGCAGGCACGCAGCAACTGCCACGATGCAAGGTACGAACTTGGGCTAAGGTGCATCAATTCTTTGTTGGAATCTTACCCGAATTGAAGGGTCAGAACAAATGGCTTGTCGAACAATTTACACAATACTTGGAGTGGAAAGGCATGACAGACTTTACCGGTTTTGAAGAAGAAATGTTTGACTTTTTCGCCCACACTGACCGAGATGCGGACACTAAGCAATGGGTACGTGATACTATGCAATCTTTTGCCAAAAAGGTTTTGAGCAGACTCAAGCTTTTCGACGATTCGTACTACCAGGGTTACCATGTAGGCAATCTTGGTCTCAAGGATGACCACTGTTGGGTGGCTTTTTTCGGCCCTAACAATCAAAAGTTTCGTGACTGGGCGCATCAAACCATATCAATATATGACTACGGACTCGAAGTTTTGGTCAATGTAGAACTGAAACCTGTGATTGATAAGCTAAGGAAGAAAATAAACCAGGATAACCGAGCATTCAGGGAGACTATATCCAAGCTACCTGAACCATTTAGTGTCCAGATTGAGGAGCGCAAGAAAATAGGCCCCAGGCGTTATGACTACTATCATATTGCCAGGCTGGAAGGAGGGGTTTACAAGGATCCCGATCCACAACCATACGGACTCAAAGATCCTAAATCGAAGGGGTTTGATTACATTGAACCGCTACTCTTGAAACAAATAAAGCTTCCTTACCTATCCGTAAGAAGGCGCATTGACAAGAAACAGGTTTTAGAGTTGTCCAAAGGAGAGGGGGACGCATTAGTCAATTGTGTAGTCGATGTTATGAAAGCGTTCCATCCGGTAGTGAGATATATCAATGGGTAGCATTAAGGTTCAAAAGCCAAACGCAGAGCCGGCGGTAACCTCTTTAGGTAACTATTCACCTGTTCTGTCGGGTAGGGGGCAACCCTTGCGGTTGCCCCCTGGGCGGGTAGGCGCAAGGGCCTGCCCCTACCCCTCGGGTTTCGGCCGAGAGATGCCTTTCAGATGGGCAAGGTGAATGGTTACCTCTTTAAGAATGTCCAATATGGATCAAAGGAGAGGCACAGCTATGTCCGAACGCAAGAAAGTAACACTCCCAATGCTCTTCAAAAAGATGGCCGACGGCGAACCCATCACCATGCTCACCTGCTACGACTACCCCACCGCCTACTTTCAGGAACAGGCGGGCATAGATATGGTCCTGGTGGGTGACAGCCTGGGTATGACCATGCTCGGCTACGAAAGCACCCTGCCAGTGACGATGGACGATATGATCCGCCACGCGCAGGCGGTGCGCCGGGGCACGCCCAACGCCTGGCTCATCGGCGACATGCCCTACATGAGCTACCAGCCCTCGGTGGAGACGGCCATCCGCAACGCCGGACGCTTTATGGCCGAGGCCGCCTGCGACGCCATCAAGCTGGAAGGAGGCGCGGAGATGGCCGACCGCGTCGCCGGCATCGTGGCTTCCGGCATCCCAACGATGGGCCATCTGGGCCTCACCCCGCAGAGCGCCAGCGCGCTGGGCGGATTCCGCGTGCAGGGCCGAGGCGCGCTTCAGGCCAAAAAAATCATCGACGACGCCAAGGCCCTGGAAGAAGCCGGCGCCTTCGCCATCCTGCTGGAAATGGTCCCCGACCGGGTGTGCCAGATCATCACCGAGCGGGCGGAGGACTGCATCATCATCAGCCTCGGCTCCGGGCCGCACGCCCACGGCCAGCTCCTCATCTACCACGACATGTTTGGCCTCTACCCCCGCTTCAAACCCCGCATGGCCAAAGTCTACGCCGACGCCGGCCAGGTCATCCTCAACGGCCTCAAACAATACGTGGAAGAAGTCACCAACCATACCTTCCCCCAGCCGGAAAACTGGTTCACGATGAAGGACGAAGAGTACGAGGAACTGGTCGAACTGCTGGACAAAGAATGACGAAGGACGAATGACAAATGACGAACGACCAGCCTCGTCGCTCACCAGGGAGGAAACCAATGGACGACAACCTCAGAGACCGACTGAAAATCGCCCAGGACCGGCTGGACGAGATCAACGCCTTGCTGCTCGATCCCAACAGCCGGGTGGTCAACGACTTTCTGGCCGTGGTCGAAAAATACGGCACCGTGGAAGAGATCAACCGCAAGGCTGAGGAGGCTCGAAAACTCCCCAACCTGATGGCCCGGTTGCAAGAGGTCAATCCCTCTTACGTGGGCGACCTGGAATGGCTCATCGAGCAGCGCGACCGGGGTGCGTTCATCTCCATCGCCGACTATCGGCGCAAAGTGCTGGGCGACCGGGCCGACCAGATGACCTTCGATGACCGCCTGGCCGTCACCCTGGAGATCAGCGCCTTCCAATACTTCCCCTGGCTCATCACCGAGGCCAGGCAGGCCATCGAACGGGGGGAATTGATGCCCGGTCGCTTCATCCGCGTCCG